>DBGFLF010000162.1:0-2034 GCA_048528725.1 Collinsella sp. | reverse complement strand
TGGGCAAGTGCCGGCGTAAGCTCGTCGACAGCGCCATCGAGCTTTGCTACCACGGGCTGCGCCTCGGCGAGCGTGTTGTTAAGGTCGCTCACCGTCTTATCGAGTGAGTCAACGACAGTGCGGGTCTTGCGCAGTGTGAGCGCGAGCTCGATAACAGCCCACACGCCGGCAACGGCGAGCAGCAGCAGGGCGATTTGAATGGGACTCATACAAGCCTCCCGAAGGAATCGAAATACAGACGCTTTTCATGGTACCCCAAACAAGAGGAAAGATACCCAAAGGGAATGTGCGAGGTGCCAATGACCTACTTGGGAGCGTTACCGTTACGGTCGCGCTCGCTTTGCTCTACGCGCCACTCTTCCCAACCGCGGCCCGCAGGCTGCCAGAACGCGCCGCGCTCCAACCCTTCGGGCAAATACCGCTGGTCGACCCAGCCTTCGGGATAATCATGCGGATACTTGTACACACCGTACTCATCGCTGCCCGGGCGATGGCGATCGCGCAGGTAGCTGGGCACCTCGCGAAGCCCACTTGAATGGATGTCGGCCAGCGCCGCATCAATCGAGGCTTCGCACGCGTTAGATTTAGGCGCCAGGCAAACATAGAGTGCAGCCTGAGCCAAGTTAATGCGGCATTCGGGATAGCCAATGACCTCGGCAGACTTAAACGCGGCATGTGCCACCAAGAGCGCCTGCGGATCGGCGTTGCCGACGTCCTCGGAAGCGTGGATCATAATGCGGCGAGCAATAAACTTGGGATCCTCTCCTGCATCGATCATGCGCGCAAGCCAATAAATGGTGGCATCGGGGTCGCTGCCGCGCATAGACTTAATAAACGCACTGATAATGTCGTAGTGCATGTCGCCGTTTTTATCATACGAAAAACCACGACGAGGGTTGGCAATCTTAACGTCATCCACGGTGATGAGATAGCGCTCCCCCGCCGCCGGCGTTGGCGTTCCCTCGGTATCGGGACGCGTGACGGCAATCTCGCTCGCAAGCTCAAGCGTCGTGAGCGCCGAACGAGCATCGCCCGCGGCCAGCGTGCAGATGGACTTAACCGTATCCTCATCGGCCGAGAACTTGCCGTTCAGACCCTGCGGCGCCTCGAGTGCACGCTCAATCAGCGTGGCGATATCCTCGTCCTTCAGGTGCTCAAGCTCTACCACGCGACCGCGCGAGAGCAACGCCGAGTTGACCTCGAAGTACGGATTCTCCGTCGTGGCGCCAATCATAATGACGGTACGGTTCTCAACTGCATGCAGCAGAGCATCCTGCTGCGACTTGGAGAAGCGGTGAATCTCGTCGATAAATAGAATGGTGCGACGGTCGTACGTATTCAAGCGCGTCTTGGCCTCGTCAATCACGCGACGCAGGTCCTTCACGGTACCCGTGACGGCGCTGACCTCGACAAACTCGCTCTTGGTATGGTTAGCGATAATGTGGGCCAGCGTCGTTTTGCCCGTACCGGCCGGCCCATATAGAATCACACTCGATAGCACATCATGCTCGATTGCCGCACGCAACCACGAACCCTTGCCCACGGCCTTATGCTGGCCCACGTACTCGTCGAGCGAATTGGGACGCATGCGCACCGCGAGCGGCGCATTTTTAAAGGAACGCTCGCGCGTCGAGGCAGAAAAAAGGTCGTCCATAGCCATCCCATGCATCAATCAAAAGCTTTGCTCGTCAACAGTATACCGAATATATACGAACTACCGTTCGTTAATATAGGTACGGTGTGGAAACTTCAAGCCCGGGAATAGCTTGCTCGTCAGCTCGCAGAAATAGCCGTCCGTCATGCTCGCGATATAATCCACCACCGCTTGATCCTTATCGTCCTGCCAGGCATAGGTGCGATCGTAGTAGGAAAGCTGCCGCTCAATGCGCGAAATATGATGCTTAAAGATGTAAGAGGACTCGTCGCCTTTATTTAGATCCTGCAGGCAACGATCGTAGAGCTTTTCGAATGCCTCGCGCAGCTCCGCCTCGGAATCACCCTCGATACCGCCCTTGCTGTAGATCTTCTCGTAGT
>DBGFLF010000161.1:0-6172 GCA_048528725.1 Collinsella sp. | reverse complement strand
GCAGCACCATGATGTTCTGCGGCTTAATGTCGCGGTGGATGATCTCGTGCTTGTGGGCGACCGAAAGCGCGGAGCTGATCTGCGAGCCGATCTGCGCGACCTTCTTGGGGTCGAGGGCGCCGTGGCTCTTGATGCCGCTCTTAAGGTCGGTACCGCGCAGGTACTCCATGACGATGTAATAGGTGTCGCCGTCCTTGCCCCAATCGTAGACGCCCACGATATAGGGGGAGGAGAGGCCGGCTGCTGCCTGGGCCTCCTGCTTAAAGCGTGCGGCGAAGGTCGCGTCGCCAGCATACTGCGGCAGCATGATCTTGACGGCTACCGTGCGGTCGAGAACCTGGTCCTGTGCACGGTAGACGGTCGCCATGCCGCCTGTTCCCACCTTATCCTTGAGGAGGTATCTTCCCCCGAGGACCCTCTGTTCCATTCCTGCTCCTAACATAACTATTCGCTCAACGATGTGTGTAGTACCTACGATGTGGCCGCTGGGGCCGTGTGGCGCGTTGCCGCTAACTCTTCGGCCGCGGCGCGCCTCGGGTGTCCGATTTGATCATGGGCATCACGCTCCCTGTGCAGCAAGCGCCGCGGTCAGGACGATGCCGGCGATCTTGGCGGCCTTGACGTCATGCTTGTCGTAATCCTCTAAGGCCACCGAGATGGCGACTGTGGGTGAATCGTAAGGTGCAAAGCCAACGAACATCGAGTTGACGTTGGTGCCGCCAGTCTCGGCCGAGCCGGTCTTGCCGGCGACCTTGACGCCGGGGATTTGGACATCGGTGCCGGTGCCGGACTGGACGACGGCAAGCATGGCCTGCTTGACCTGGTCGGCCGTGGCGGAGCTGACGGCCTGACCAAGCGAGCGGGACTGCGTGGTCTTGACCACGGTTCCGTCCGGGGCGAGTACCTGGGCTACAAAGTACGGGTCCATGACCACGCCGCTGTTAGCGATGGCGGCGGCAATCACGGCGTTTTGCATGACGGTGGTCTGCGGGCCGGGCGTGTGGTCCATGCCGACAGGCTGGCCGGCGCCGGCCCAGGCGGTCTCCCACTCGGTCATGAGCGACGGGTCGGCCATGATGGAGGCCGCGGAGGTCAGGTCCTGGCCGAGCTTTTGGCCGTAGCCAAAGGCGTTGGCAAACTGCACGAGCGTGTTTGCGCCAACTTCGTTTGCCACCTGGCCAAAGACGACGTTGGAGGACACGGCAAAGGCCTGCTGCAGGCTGATGGTACCGTAGCTCTCGTTGGCATAGTTGGTGACCGGTGCGTTGCCGATGTCCATGGAGCCGGGCGCCTGGTACGTACTGGTAAGGCTGGCGGTACCGGTCTCGAGTGCCGCGGAAAGCGTAACGACCTTAAACGTTGAGCCCGGCGTGTACAGCGCGTCCATGGCGCGATTGTACATGGAGCCGTCCTCGCCGCCGCCCGTCTGCAGCAGGGCATCGATGTTGGTGTTGTCGTAGGTGGGCGAGCTGGCACATGCGAGCACCGCGCCGGTACGCGGGTCGATGACCACTACAGCGCCCTTAAAGCCCTTGAGCGCCTGCTCGGCAGCCGTCTGGATGCGCGAGTCGATGGTGAGCTTGGCGGTGTTGCCCGGCTGGGTCTGGCCCGCGAGCGACGCGATGGCGTTGTTCCAGCTGGAGTAGTCCTTAGAACCGGTGAGCGTGTCGTTCATGACGCTCTCGATGGCGGTGGTGCCATACTGCTGGCTCACGTAGCCAACCACGTGCGCTGCCAGGTTGCCGTTGGGGTAGGAGCGTACGTAGGTGCCGTCCTCCTGCTGCAGCGACTCGGCCAGCGTCACGCCGTCGGACGTGATGATGGAACCGCGCTGGATGTACTTGGAGCGGGCGATGGTGTGGTTGTTGGTCGGCATGTCCTGATAGTCCTTGGCCTTGATGACCTGGACATAGGTGAGGTTGCCGATAAGGATGGCGAACAGCGCCGTAAAGGCGAGCACCGCGCGGGTTAGACGGTTGGCGAGCGCCACGCGGCCGAGCACACCGGATTCAGGTGTGTCGAGCAGGCGACGGCGCATGCGCGAGCCGACGGAATGGCTGCCGCTGCCGTAGGAAGACGAGGTGGCAAAGCGCGTGCCCGTCGGGGCGGCGGCAGATGCGACCTGATCATCGGTGATGGCGGCCATGGTGCCGGTGCCGGTAAGCTCGGCCTCGCGTCCGGTCGCCTCGTCACCGGCGCGCAGCAGGAGCGCGACGATGATAAAGCTCGCCAGCAGAGAGGAGCCGCCCTGGCTCATAAAGGGCAGGGTGACGCCGGTCAGCGGGATCAGGCGGGTTACGCCGCCAACGATCAAGAAGGCCTGGAAGCTGATGGCGGCCGTAAGGCCCGTGGCGCTAAAGGCAGCGAGGTCGGATTTAGCGCGGGCAGCCGTGGTGAGGCCACGCACGGCAAAGAGCATAAACAGGATGAGCACGGCGCCGCCGCCCAAAAGGCCCATCTCCTCGCCGATAGCCGAGAAGATAAAGTCGGACTCGACGACAGGGATGTTGTTGGCCATGCCGTTGCCGATGCCAACACCGACCAGACCGCCATCGGCAAGCGAGAAGAGCGACTGGACGATCTGGTAGCCCTGGCCCTGGGCGTCCTTAAACGGATCGAGCCAAACCTGGAAACGCACCTGAACGTGAGACAGGAACTTGTAGGCTCCCACGGCTCCAACGGCTAAGAGCGCAAGGCCGATAACGACATACGAAAAGCGCCCCGTGGCAACGTAGAGCATCAGCAAGAAGATGGTGTAGAACAGCACGGCCGAACCCAGGTCGCGTTCGAAGACGACGACGAGCAGGCACACACCCCACACGGCAAACAGCGGCAGCAGCAGTCGCAGGCGAGGGATCTTAAAGCCCAGAATCTTGCGGTTGGAGATGGAGAGCAGCTCGCGGTTCTCGGCCAGGTAGCCGGCCAGGAACAGGACGATAAAGACCTTGGCGAACTCGCCGGGCTGGATGGTAAAGCCCGCGATGCGAATCCACAGCTTGGAGCCCGAGATCGTGGTGCCGATAAAGATAGGCAGCATCAGCAGAATGATGCCGATGATGCCAAAGGTGTACTTGTAGCGCATGACCACGTCGAGGTTTTTGACTAGTGCAAGCGTTCCCACCATGAGCGCCACCGAGACAAACAGGATGATGAGCTGTGAGATGGCGAGAGCGGGGGCGAGACGCGTCACGAACGTGATGCCGATGCCCGAAAGCACAAAGACAATGGGCAGGATGGCGGGGTCGGCACCGGGCGCCAAGATGCGCACGGCAATGTGGGCCGCGGCAAAGGCGGCAAAGAGGCCGATCGGCACGGCGAGCGTCTCAAAGGAGATGGCGGCGCCCGCGGTGAGCACGTACATCGCATATAGCAGGATGACGGGGAACGCCGAGGCGATGAGCAAGAGCAGCTCGGTGTTGCGGCGACTCATAAGCGGCACTCCCTTTCTAATTCTTATCGGAGGCTTCGGCCTCGGCGGACTGTTCGGCGGTTTTCTCGGAATCTGATTCGGAGGTCGATCCCTGATTGGTGTTGTCGCGAATCGTTTGCGCGTCGATCACCTGGCGGGTCTGCTCCTCGTCGATCTGGTGGCGGTACTTGGATATCGTGTCCTGCGCATCGTCGACACTTGTTTGCGGAATGCCCGCCTTGAGGCGGTTTTGCGTGTCTTCGGGCAGGTCGGACAGCTTGATGCTGGTTTCGCTTTCGAGCCAGTGGAGCTTGAGTCCGAGTGGCTTGCCGGGCAGGCCGCGCCAGACGGCGACATTGCCCTGGTAGGTACCAAGGTAGTACGAGCCGGTGACACCCGTGTAGGCCCAGATGCCAGCTGCCAGCACAAAGACGAGGGCCAGGATGGCGGCGATAGTAACGTTGCGGCGACGCACGCGTTGCGCCTCGCGCATGACGCCATCGTCAACCAGGTCAACGACTACTACGGTCACGTTGTCGTGGCCGCCGGCGGCAAGCGCCGCGTCCACTAGGTTGTCGACGCAGATTTGCGCGGTTGAGGACTGCGTGGCGATGTTCTCGATATCGCTATCGGGAATCATGCTCGAGAGGCCGTCGGAGCACAGGATCAGGCGGTCGCCTTCCTCGATATACAGAGTGAAGTGGTCGGCATACATAGCGGGGTTCGAGCCCAGCGCACGGGTGATGACCGAACGGTTGGGGTGGACGCGAGCCTCGTCTGCCGTGATCTCGCCGGCGTCCACGAGCTCCTCCACGTAGGAGTGGTCGCGGGTCACGCGGATGAGCGTGCCCTCGTGGAGCAGGTAGGCGCGAGAGTCACCCACGTGAGCGATGGCGAGCGTGTCGTTTTCGATATAGGCGCAAGTGGCTGTGCAGCCCATGCCGGGCTTGCCCAGGCCATTCAGGGCCGCCTCGATTACGGCGGCGTTGGCTGCCTCGACGGCTGCGGCCAGGCGTGCTGCGTCGGCGGACTGTGGGGCCGTCTTGGCTATAGTCTCGACAGCGATAGAAGAGGCTACCTCGCCGGCGGCGTGACCACCCATGCCGTCGCATACGCAAAAGAGCGGCGACTGCACCAGGTAGGAATCCTCATTGTGCGGGCGCACACAGCCAACGTCGGAGCGGGCGCCCCACATAAGTTGCGTGGTGGTGCCGGCATCATAGGTCGAGTCGGTCTCGATGCGCTCCTCGGTCAGGGGTTCAAAGCTCATGGTCGAGCCGGGGTCTTTGAGCTTGGCCTCAACGGCGGCAACGTCGATCTCGGCTGTGTCACCGGGAGAGACGGTGTCGGTCTCGGCGTTTGATTCGGAATCGCCGGTGTCCGGGGAGTCGGGCTCCTCGGAAACGCGGGCGGTCGACTCGTCATCTTGCGGGCTGACGTCTATAGGATCGGGCGCCGGCGTAGACGCGGGCGCAACCTCGGATGCCGGGGCTATGGGAAACGCCGGCGCGGCGGGCTCGGGTGCCGCAAACACCGCAGCGCTCTCGTTGATTGCCGCGGCGACGGGCTCTGCAAAGTGAGCCGGCGCCGGGGTTGCTTCGGGCGCTGTGGGCTGTTCCGCAGCATGTGCGCCGATGGGCGCCGCTACGGCATCCTCTTCGTCCTCGTTATCGGCGAGATCCGAAATATCATGCGTTACATGCGAAAGAGGCAGGGAGAACACGGTGTCCTCGGGTTCCACGGGTGCGGAGCCCGCCGGAGCGGCGTGGGCCGGCGCAGCTGCGGCGGCAGCCGGTGCCTCGGTCATAGTTGCGGACTTGTTCTCCTCGTCGATCATCGACGGTTCACCTTCATGACCACGTCGCCAATCTGGACTTCGTCGCCCTCACGCAGCGTCGCGGGCTCCACGAGCTGGCGGCCGTTGACGAGCGTGCCGTTAAGCGAGTTGAGGTCCTCGATGATGAGCGCCGGGCCCTGCAGCGAAAAGCGCGCATGCGAGGCCGAGACGAACGGTTCGTTGATGCAGATGTCCGAAGATGGCGAGCGACCGACGATGACGGGGCCGAGCATGTCTACGTGGATGCCGCGGATACCGCGCGGACCCTTGTCCACATCGATCGTCCAAATGGCCGAGTCGCGGCGCTGTCCGCGCACAAGTCCCACGCCGGTCTTCATGACGGCGAACAGGAAGATATAGAGCAGGGCGACCAGGACGATGCGGCCTGCAAAAAGGACGATATCGATGTTCATAAGCGACTATCCCCTAAATTCAAAGGTACTCAGGCCAAACGTCAGCAGATCGCCGTTGCGCAGCGGGCAGCGCGTAATGCGGCGGTTGTTGACGAGCGTGCCGTTGGTGGAATTGAGGTCCTCGATCGACCAATCCGAGCCCGTAAAGGTGAGCTGGGCGTGGCGGCGCGACACGTTGGGGTCGCGCAGGGCAATGTCGGAAACTGAGCGCTCGCGACCGATGGTCACCTGTGCGGAGGTGATGCTATGGCTCTCGCCGCTCACGACGTCGACGAGCTGGGCGAGCGGGCGCTGCGGGGCGCGAGTGCTCGCCATGTTGGAGGCGATGCCGGCTGCGGCGCCTAGGCCCACGGCGGCACCGGTCGCGGCGGCTCCGCCCATGCCGGCGAGCGCGTCGCGCGAGACGGTCTGAGGCACCGGGATGGGTGCGGCGGCGGGGTCGGGGACGCTGGGCGCGAAGGGGTCGGCCACGGCGAGCGGGTCGGGAGCGGCAGCGCGAGGCATCGGCTGCTG
>DBGFLF010000160.1:0-8239 GCA_048528725.1 Collinsella sp. | reverse complement strand
GGACCGTTCGGCAGTGTTCCAGACGTTCGGCGAGGTCGTCCTCGGTCGCAATCGTAGATAGGATGGCAAACTCGTCGCCGCCTATGCGAAACGCCGCTTCGTCCACTTTCATATACAGTTTGAGATAGAGGCTTACCTGCAAGATATAGCGGTTGCCCTCGTCATGCCCAAAGACGTCGTTGCAGTGCTTGAGATTGTCGATGTCGATGAACGCCATGGTAACGGGGATGTCCTGCTCCCAGAGCTCCTCGAGGGAGCGGGCAAAGCCGCCGCGGTTGCCAAGTCCGGTAAGCTGGTCGGTAAAGGCGGTCCTAATCAGATCATCCTGACGCTCGAGAAGGTCACGGACGGTCTTTTCGAGCGTTTCGGTGTAATTGCTGACAGTATCCATGTCGTAAGCGGCTTTCTGAGGTCGGGCGGATTGCGTCGGGCGAGCTCGTTGTGCACACGCGTTGTTGTTTGGCGCTTTGCGTGTATCCAGGCCCCCGCCTTGCTGCGTTGTTGGGTTAATTTACCGGCTAATGTTCGCTGTTGATAACTGCTGAGTAGTATAAACAACAGTGCAGAATTATATATGGGTGCACATGCTGTGGGCGGCTATTATTCGACAGGCGGTAGCGCGACGATGCGATGTTCGATGAAAATGCGACTGAGACGATATATGTTGACGGGTATACTTGTTCCGGTTTTAAACGCAGGAACGGAGATGGTCGCATGGCACAGCCGGATACGACGCGCACGGTGGGGCTCGCGCTCGAGGGAGGCGGCTACCGCGGTATGTATACGGCGGGCGTGCTCGACGTTTGGATGGAGCACGGTTTGATCTGCGACCATATGGTGGGTGTCTCGGCGGGCGCGGCGTTTGGCTACAACTTTAAATCGCGGCAGATCGGACGCGCCATTCGCTACAACAAGGCCTATTGTGCCGACAAGCGCTATGCGGGTGTAGCAAGCTGGCTGCGGACCGGCGACATGTTCAATGCCGATTTTGCCTATCACGAGGTGCCTATCGAGCGCGATCCCATTGACTTGGAGGCGTATCGCGCCTGTCCCATGCGGTTTACGTGCGTGTGCACCGATATCGAGACGGGCAAGGCCGTCTACCACGACCTGCCCTATGGCGACGAGAGGGATATCGAGTGGATCCGGGCATCGTCGGCGATTCCCGTGGCGACGCGTCCCGTTGCTATTGACGGGCATAAGTATCTGGATGGTGGCGTGGCTGATTCTATTCCCAGTGCATGGCTGTTTGCGCAGGGGTATGACCGCAATATCGTGGTGCTCACGCAGCCGGCGGGCTTTGTGAAGCAGCCCAACAGCGTAATGCCCATGCTGCGTCGCGTGTTCCGTCACTATTCGGAGTTTGTCGCAGCGCTTGAGCATCGGCATGAGGTCTACAATGCCACGCTCGATGACTTGGCACGTCGCGAGGCTGCCGGCGAAATCTTTGTGGTGCGGCCGAGCGAATCGGTGAAGGTGCCGTCGCTGTGCCGCGAACCGGATGAGCTCGAGCGCATCTATCAGATCGGTCGTCGAGATGCGGAGGCGACCTTGCCTGCGCTGGAAGCGTATCTGGCGGGGTAAGGGTCGCATGCGGAAAGCGCATCCCGGAATGGGCGTTCGAACCGGGATGCGCTTTCCATTGCTGAAGATATGAGGCCGCGAATCAGTTGCTCGGCCTGAGCCTATGCCTGCTGCCAGGTGTCGACAAGCTCCTTGGCCGCGGCGTAGGGGTCATCGGCGCTGCAGACGGCGCTCACCACAAAGAAGCCATCGACGCCGGTGGCCTTGAGCTGCGGCAGGTCGGCCGTCTTGACGCCGCCGCCCACCACGATGGGCACGGGGCTTGCCGCGTGGAGTGCGGCCAGGTCCTCAAAGCTCTTGGTGATGATGGAGCCGTCGGCTGCGCGTCCGCAGTCGCGCTTGGTCTCGGTCTCGTGGAGCGGGCCGATGCCCAGGTAGTCGACCAGGCTCATGTCGGCGGTCTTGACGTACTCGAGCATCTCCTCGCAACGGGCCGAAAGGCCCACGATGGCGTTGGGGCCCAGCAGCTTGCGACAGACCTCGACGGGAATGTCGCTCTGGCCCACGTGCACGCCGTCGACGGCAATGCCCTGCTCGCGCGCGGCAAGCACGCAGTCCAGACGGTCGTCGATCAGCAAGGCGACCTGACCGGTCTTGCCGGCCTGTGCGATTGCCTGCGCGGCGTCGCCGGTCAGCGCGATGATCTCGCGGGCGCTTGCCACCTTGGAGCGCACCTGGATGCAGGTAAAGCCGGCATCGAGCGCCTGGGCCACCACATCGCCCACGGGACGTCCCAGCGTGTTTTCGGGGCCGAGTACCAGATAGGCCGAGATATCAAGGTTGTCGCGGATGCTCATCGTGCTTCCTCCTGCTTCTTGATCTGTGCTTCCATGCGCTCGAGTTTGCCGGTCATGGTGTCGGTAAATCCGGGCCGAATATCGGCTTTGAGCACGACTTCGGTGCGGATGCCCTTGCTCGCCAACACAAAGGTTGCGTCGCGCACGACCTGCATGACCTCGTCCCAGTCGCCCTCGATCTCGGTGAACATCGAGGTGGTACGGTTGGGCAGGCCACTCTCGCGAATGACGCGCACGACCTCGGCGACCTCGGCGGACAGCTCATCGCCGGTGCCGCACGGGGCGATGGCCACGGCGACGAGCGTGTTCATGCCAGCAGTGGTTGCGGGCTCGGACATGGCCTATGCCTCCTCGAGCTCGAGTCGGTTATCGGCAATGTCCTGGGCGGTCGCGCGGTAGAGCTCGTCGATAAAGGCGACCTTAAAGCTTGCCGGGGCATCGGCGACGGCGGCGGCACGCGTGCCGGCCACGTTGTAGACGGCGGTGCCGCAGACGGCTGCCGCAAACGGGTCGGTGGCACAGGCGTACACGGCCAGTACGCCGCCTTGCGAGCAACCGCAGCCGGTGATCTTGGACATGAGCGGGCTGCCGCCGTGGGACTTGGCCACGGTCGTGCCGTCGGTAATCAGGTCGACTTCGCCCGAGACGACCACGGCGCCGCCAGTGTAGCGGGCGAGCGCCACGGCGGCATCGCGGGCGGCGTCGACCGTGTCGGTGGTATCGACACCGCGCACGCGGCTCAGATTGGCCGCCTCGCCTTCAAGACCCCACAGGCCGGCGAGCGCGATGATCTCGGAGGCGTTGCCGCGCACGATGGCGGGCTTGTACTGCTTGAGTTCGTTTACCAGCTGGGTGCGCAGGCTGCCAATGCCCAGGCCCACCGGATCGAGCACCCAGGGCTTGCCGGCGTCGTGTGCCGCCTTGGCCGCGCGGGGAATCGTCTGCTCGTAGATGGGGAAGAGCGTGCCCATGTTGAGATAGATGGCGCCGCCGCCGGCAACGAGTGCCTCGCCCTCGTCGGGTAGATAGACCATGGCGGCCGAACCGCCCACGGCGAGCTGCGCGTTGGCGACAAAGTCGATCGTCACCGTGTTGGTGATGGAGCCGGCCATCGGATTGGTGGCGCGAATCTCCCCCACGGCCTTGATCACGTTTTGCTTAAGCTGTTTCGAATCAATCACTGCACATGCCTCCTTGGCATAGAAAAGGGGCGCCGTGCATAGACAGCGCCCCTGTAAAGGCGGCATGCTCCCTACGCCAGCATTAACTGACAGGTTCAAAGGATTGGGCCCCATGCCCTCTCAGCCTTGTGGTTTGCACCGCCGGCACTCCCGCATCGAATCTGTTGTTCCCTATACTAGCGCACCTGCCAAATAGGGATAGGTTTATTTTGGCAGGTAACAACTGGGGCTTTGCGTTTTCCCAGATAAAACCTGCCAAAATAAACCTGTCCCTTTTTGGCAGGTCGGTACAATAGACGGGATTAAGAATGACCAAGGGGACCTTATGATCAAACTTGTGCTGACCGATATGGACGATACGCTGATTCCTGCTGGACACGATGGCGCCAGCGACTACGCCATCGAGGGCATTCATGCCATGCAAGCGGCGGGCCTGCATTTTGGCCCGGTTTCGGGTCGCCAGCCGTCCGCGATGGGCTGGATGTTCCGCAATCGCTCCGAGTGCTTCTCGACCGGTGCGTTTTGCAACGGCCAGGTGATGTTTGTCGATGGCGAGGCGGTTGCCTCGCGCACAACTGATAACGATGCCCTGATGCGCCTGGCCGACTACCTGGAGCAAGAGACCGACGATACCTATTTGAAGGTCTACCGTCTGGGTGATGACTTTTGGGACAACGACGCCTATTGCGTGACAAGCGATCCCGAGCGTGTGCGTCGCGCCATGGAGTCAGGCGGCAACGCGTGGCTCAAGGGCGAAGAGGCTCCCTGTCGCCCTGTCGTTGACGATGCCCCGGTATACAAGGCGAATATCTGGAGTGCCCGTTCGCGCGAGGAGCTCGCCGAGCTGCGCAAGCGTGTTGCCGCCGAGGTGCCGGAGCTCTCGCTCGTGTTTCCCAACAACCGCGTGCGCCTGTTCGACGTTCTTCCGACCGGCTGGGACAAGGGCTGTGCTGCGCTGGAGCTGGCGCGCGCTTTGGGCCTGACGCCCGACGAGGTGGCCGTATTCGGCGATTCCGATAACGATTTGCCCATGATCGACGCCGTTCCCAATTCCGTTGCAGTCGCCAATGCCAACGAGGCCGTCACGGCTGCCGCGCGCTGGCATATCGGCGCTGCGGCAGACGATGCGGTCGCCGGGGCTCTACATCAGATTGCCGCCTGCGCCGCGACGGGGGAGATGCCGTCGTTTATGCGTCAGATGGACGCGACGGGTTTCGACGTCACGAACGTCTAGGGAGAAGGCTATGAAGCTTCAGCAGCTCAGATATGTTGTTAAGGTTGCCGAATGCGGCAGCATCACCGAGGCCTCGCGCCGGCTCTTTGTGTCGCAGCCCTCGATCACCGCGTCGATCCGCGATCTCGAAAACGAGATGGGTGTGCATATCTTTGAGCGCACCAACAAGGGCGTCATTGTGTCCGAGGAAGGCGAGACCTTCTTGGGCTACGCGCGCCAGGTGCTCGACCAGGCCGACCTGCTCGAGGGCAAGTACAAAGGCACGTCCGAGCAGGTGCCGCACTTTAGCGTGAGTTGCCAGCATTATTCCTTTGCCGTTAACGCGTTTGTTGACGTGATCCGCGAGTTCGATGCCGCGCGTTACGACTTCACCCTGCGCGAGGAGCAGACTCACGAGATTATCGAGGATGTCGCGCATATGAAAAGCGAACTGGGCATCCTGTACTTATCTGAGCATAACCGCGAGGTTATCGAGCGCATGCTTGCCGCCAACGAGCTCGTATTCGAGGGGCTTTTCTGCGCTACGCCGCATGTCTTCGTGTGCGCCGACCATCCACTGGCGGACCATGCCAGCGTGACGCTCGAAGATCTCGAGGACTACCCGTTCCTGTCCTACGAGCAGGGCAGCTATAACTCGTTTTACTATTCCGAGGAACTGACCTCGACCTTTGAGCGTTGCAAGAATATCCGCGTGCGTGACCGTGCGACGTTGTTCAACCTAGCTATGGGCCTTAACGGTTACACGGTGTGTTCGGGCGTGATCAGCCACGAGCTCAACGGGCCGGGTATTATCTCGATTCCGCTCGATGTGGACGAATACATGGAGATCGGCATTATCACGCGCAAAAATACGACGCTCACGCGCTATGGGCAGGCCTATATCGACGCGATTCGTCAGCATATCTAGTTTGTTATGTCTGCCGTGCGCATGATGCCGAGCGGCGCGTATTGATATAGCTATTCCCTATGCCAAACCAAAAATAATACGTATTTTACGATGGCTACTTGAGCACTCATACTTTGTCCCGTTAAAGCATCCACGCAAAAAAGGAGATCAGTATGAGCAAATCCACCCAGCTCAAAGCGCCGTTTCGCGCCGATATCGTCGGCAGCTTTCTTCGTCCGCAAGCTGTTAAGGATGCGCGTGCCGCCTATGCCGCGGGCAAACTTGACGCCGCCGGCCTTAAGGCCGTCGAGGACGAGGCCATTCGCGATTTGGTGGCTAAGCAAAAGGCCGCTGGCTTGCAGGTGATCACCGATGGCGAGTTCCGCCGCAGCTACTGGCATCTCGATTTTATGTGGGGACTCAACGGCATTGAGCGCCGCGCCTCGCGCACGGGCTACATGTTCCACGATGAGGAGACTACCGCCGACACTGCCGTGGTGACCGGTCCCATTAGCGGCGAAAACCATCCGTTCGTCGAGCACTTCAAATTTGTCAAGGCGCTCGAGGGCGAGGGCCAGGTCGCGCGCCAGACCATTCCGGCGCCGATCCAGACGTTCTCGGAGGTTACGCTCGACCGCTGCGATGGCCAGCAGGAGAGTCTGCGCGCCGTCTACAAGACTGACGAAGAGCTCGCCGATGCCATCGCCGCAGCATACCGCACCGTGATTGCCGACCTGTATGCCGCGGGCTGCCGCAACATCCAATTTGATGACTGCACCTGGGGCATCTATTGCGATACCGACTTTGTGTCCAAGACCGGCATGAACCCGGTTGACCTGCAAAAGGTGAGCGAGCTGGGCGTGGCGCTCAACAATGCCGCCATCGCGGGCAAGCCCGACGATCTGGTTATCAACACGCATGTATGCCGCGGCAACTACCACTCCACCTACGCTTTTGAAGGCGGCTACGACCCCATTGCGCCGTATCTGTTTGCGCATGAGGACGTTGACGCGTTCTATCTGGAGTTCGACACGCCCCGCGCCGGTGGTTTTGAGCCGCTCAAGTACGTTGCTCCCGGCAAGAAGGTCGTGCTGGGCTTGGTGACCACCAAGGCGGCAGAGCTCGAGAACGAGGATGTTATCGTCGAGCGCATCCGCGAGGCGGCAAAGTACGTGCCGCTCGAGAACCTGTATCTGTCTCCGCAGTGTGGCTTTGCCAGCTGCGAGATTGGCAATAAGCTGACCGAGGACGAGCAGTGGGCAAAGATTGCGCTGGTCAGGCGCATTGCCGAGCGCGTTTGGAAGTAACGCTACCGTTTGCAGGTGACGGCGCGTGCGAGACATGGCGTATCACGTACAATGGTTCGGATCGTATCGTTCGGGCAGGTTATCCAATATGCCCGATCGCCCTTCCATCATGAAAGGACCTCCATGTCCCAATCCTCGACGCCCGCCGTCACCGATGCCATCTACGATGCATCATCGCTCGGCCGCCCGCGCATGTTCCTGCTCGGCCTACAGCACCTGTTTGCCATGTTTGGCGCCACCGTGCTGGTGCCCGTGCTCACCGGCCTCTCGGTATCGGCAACGCTTTTGTTTGCCGGCTTGGGCACGCTGCTGTTCCACTTCCTGTCGCGCGGTAAGGTGCCGGCATTTTTGGGCTCATCGTTTGCCTTTATTGCCGGTTATGCCGCCATTGCACCCAACGGCGAGGCCGAGCTTTTGCCCTACGCCTGCCTGGGCGTAGCTTGTGCCGGTCTGCTCTATCCGGTGCTGGCGGCCCTGTTCCGCGCGTTTGGCGCCAAGCGCGTTATGCGCTTCTTCCCGCCGGTGGTGACGGGCCCCATCGTCATTTCGATCGGTCTGATCCTGGCGAGCTCCGCTATTGCCAACTGCCAGACCAACTGGCTTGTGGCTGTTATTGCCGTGGCTGTGATCGTCATCTGCAACATCTGGGGCCGCGGTATGGTCAAGATCGTGCCGATTTTGCTGGGCGTTGTGGTGAGCTATGCCGTTGCGGCTGCGCTCGGCGAGGTTGATTTCTCGGGCGTTGCCGCCGCTCCGTGGGTCGGTCTGCCCATCGTGTGGGACAACACCGTGTTTGCACTCTTTGGGCCGCAGTTCGATAGCGGTCTTGCCACGACGGCCATCATCACCATCATGCCGCTGGCCTTCGCGACCATGATCGAGCATATCGGCGATATCTCTGCTATCGGTTCGACTTGCGAGCGCAACTACATTGCCGATCCCGGTCTGCATCGCACGCTGCTCGGCGACGGCCTTGCCACGATTCTGGCTTCGCTCTTTGGCGCTCCGGCCAACACTACGTATGGTGAGAACACCGGCGTGCTCGCCCTGACGCGCGTGTTCGACCCGCGCGTAATTCGAATTGCCGCGTGCTGCGCCATCGTGCTTTCGTTCTGCCCCAAGTTCGCGGCTGTCATTGCGGCCATGCCGGCGTGTGTGATCGGCGGTGTGTCGCTCGTGCTCTACGGCATGATCAGCGCTGTGGGTGTCCGCAACCTCATCGAGAACCAGGTCGATTTCCAGAACAACCG
>DBGFLF010000159.1:0-1567 GCA_048528725.1 Collinsella sp. | reverse complement strand
GGCGCGAAGCCGACGAGCTTGGCCTCGAATCGCGCCGAGGACGTCTTTGCCTCAGCGGAGCGCTTGGCCTTGACCTTCGCACGTATGGCCTCGCCCACGCGCTCGGTGATCTCGGAGAGCGAGCCGCCGGTCTGCTGGGACACGGAAACGGCCGTGGAGTAGAGCTTCAGGTTCGAACTCCCCGTCCTCTTGGCCATGTCGTCGAGGGCCTGGGCGATAGGTCGTCCGTTTCTAAGGTCGCGCTCGAGGATGGCGAACTCCGATTTCAGGGGCTCTGCCATGTGTTCGGCGACAGGTGCCACCGATTGCGCGACCGATGCGCCCGTGCGCAGGTTCGATGCGATGAGCGGCATGGCCTCACCGAGCTGCTCCTCGAAAAGACCCTGCTCGGCCCCGCGCTTCAGCCTCACCCAAATCGGGAAGGCGGCGATGCCCAGCGGGAGTGCCGCCAGGGCGCCCGCCGTCGAGCCGGTTGCGAGGATCAGCACCGACGGGGCGAAGGCAATCACTGCCCACAGCTGTGCTGCCTCGGAGGCAGACAGCTGCGGCGCCGCTCCCTGGCATACGCGACGAAGGGCGCCGACGAGACGATTTGTACCAACCTCGTCAGCGGGGTTCTCCGGAATGGGGCCGGTCTCCGCGCGTTCACGCTCGACGCGCAGCTTTCTCGCTGTGAGGAACAGGATTAATCCCATCAGGACCGCCGGCAGCGCGGGAAGGAGGGCTGCCGGGGAAATCTGCCCGCTCATCGACGGAACCAGAAATCGTCGTCGACGTACACGCCGCGCGCGAAGAGCTTCTCGCGGTGTGCCGGGGTGATCCGCTCTCCGGTGGGCATGAACTCACCGAGCACCTTGCCGTCCTCGGAGAAGCCCGTCTGTTCGAAGCGCATAATGGTTCCCATGGTGATGACGTCGCCCTGCATGCCCTGGACCTCTGCGATCTCGGTGATCTTTCGCGAGCCGTCGATATCGAAGCGGTTGACGAAAATGACGAAGTCGATTGCCGAGGCGATGAGCTCCATGATCTGCTCGCTTCGCATCTCGGTTCCGGTCTGCTGGATCATCGAGCGCAGGCGGGTCGTGGCCTCACGCGCGTTGGAGGAGTGGACGGTCGTGAGGGACCCCTCGTGACCGGTCATCATGGCCTGGATCATGTCGAACGCCTCGCCGCCGCGGCACTCTCCGACGACGATGCGGTCGGGGCGCTCGCGCAGCGCGTGGATGACGAGCTGGCGGATGGTGATCTCACCCTCGCCCTCGATGTTGGGACGGCGCGCGGTCTTGCGCACGACATGGGGCTTTTGGAGACGCAGCTCCGGCGCGTCCTCGATCGTGACGATGCGCTGGTTGTCAGGGATGAAGGAGGAACAGGCGTTGAGCAGCGTCGTCTTGCCCGAGCCCGTGCCGCCGGCGATGACGATGTTCATGCGACCGAGGACGATGGCCTCCATGAACTCGAGCATACGTTGGTCGAAGGTGCCGAGTGCCATGAGGTCTTCCGGCTCCACGGCGTCCGGTCGGAACTTACGGATATTGAGGATGTTGTGGTCGACGGCGATGCCCTT
>DBGFLF010000158.1:0-2695 GCA_048528725.1 Collinsella sp. | reverse complement strand
CGAGGCGTAGCACACCTCAAAGGTCTTATGCCCCTGTGCCGGTGCGCGATGGAACTCCTGTCGCAGCGTGGCGTAGAGTGAACCGTTGATATCGCGATCGATGAGTGCCTCAAAGCTCGGTGGTAGATAGGTGGTCTCCAGGCACAGCGGCGCATCGTCCAGATAACGCAGACGGACAAGTTTGACGAGCTTGCTGCCCACGGCGGCATCAAAGAACTTAGCTATGCTGCCGCCCGCCTTGGTAAAGCCCGAGTCCACGGTGCGCGTGGTGGGCTTCATGCCCTGGCCTTCGACCTGCTTGGTATAGCTCGAAAACACCAGGTTGTTCTCATGGAGCGCGGGCGTGTCGGCCACAAAGGCGCCGCGCCCGCGCTCGGTACGAACCAGGCCCTCATCAACGAGCACCTTAAGGGCGTGGCGCACGGTGCTGCGCGACAGCCCTGATTCGCCCATGAGCTCCATCTCGGACGGCAGCTTGTCTCCGCGTGCGTAGGTGCCGGCGGCGATGCGGTCGCGCAGCATGCCCGCCAAGCGCTCGTATTGGCTTAGTTTCTTTTTAGATGAAGCGTTCATGCAATCAGCCTATATCTAACTTGTATGCTTATCTAAGCAAGCATGTATTCAACACAACAATAAAACTGCTGGTATCGAGCTACCGAAAACCTTACCAGCAAAATTTCTAAGATAAATATAGCATACAACTAGTCGACATAACCAAAACATGTATGTAACTTGTATGCCATCGAGAGCATCAAACGAGAAGAAAGGCTGATGCACGATGACTACTCAGGAACAGGTTAAGGACGTCGTCTCCCAGGTTTTGGCCGACAAGGCGGACAAGGGCGGCATCAAGCGCGTCGTGTGGATCGGCGCCGGCGGATCCAACGGCGGCAACTATCCTGCCCAGTACTTTATGGAGCACGAGGCCACGCAGGTCGTGAGCTCCAGCTACACCAGCAACGAGTTCGTGCACGCCACCCCGGCCTACGTCAACGAGAACACCCTGGCTGTCGTCGTGTCCATGCGCGGCACCAAGGAGACCATCGTCGCCGCTCAGGTCGCCAAGGACCACGGCGCCAGCACCATCGCCATCTATGTTGACGAGTCCGGCCTCACCGAGGTCTGCGACTACAAGATCCAGTACGATAGCCTGGCCGTCGATGAGTCCTGCATGGGCCGCACCAACTCCGCCGTCGTGACCATGATCGCCATGGAGCTTACGCAGCAGACCGAGGGCTATGCCGAGTACGAGACCGCTATGGCCGCCTTCGACTTGGTTGACCCCATCTATCGCAAGGCCGTCGAGTATACCCGTCCGCTCGCTGCCAAGTGGGCCGAGCAGAACGCCGACAAGCCCTGCATTAACGTCATGGCCCAGGGCCCGCTCCTTGGTGCCGCCTACGTCTTTAGCATCTGCAACGTGCAGGAGATGCTGCAGATCGACTCCTGCACCATCAACACCTGCGACTTCTTCCACGGCCCCTTCGAGATCCTGGACAAGCGCACCTCGCTGTTCCAGCTCATCAGCGTCGGCCGCAGCCGCTGCAACGACGAGCGCGGCATCCGCTTCGTCAACCAGTACGGTGGCGAGCGCGTCTATCAGCTCGACGCCAAGGAGCTCGGCCTCAACGACATCAAGGACAGCGTGAGCGAGTACTTCAACCACCTGATCTTTGCCCCGATCCTCAACAACGTGTACATGCGTGCGCTCTCTGCCGTCACCCACAAGGACTACATGACGCGCCGCTACATGTGGAAGCTTGACTACTAGGGGATAGAGCGGCCTAACAGCTCGATGTCCTCATAAGTTGCGGTGGAATAGTTCCTGTTTGGGGGCTTGAAGCCTCTATTTAGGAACTATTTCACCGCAACCGCCAAGTCCTAGTCGTTGGGGACGTTCTTAAACGACTAGTCATTCAGGAACGTCCCCAACGACTAGTCATTTAAGTGCGTCCCCAATGACTACCCAATGAGTGTGTGGGCGAGCAGATTTTTCCGTTTGGCGATTTGTGTCTTGAAAAATGTATATAACGACTATAACGTAGTATGAAACATATTGGAAACAATACCGAGGAGGCTGCGTTGAAGAAAAGCAATCTGGGCTATGTGCTGGTGCTGATCGCCGCGCTTATGTGGGGCAGCATCGGAATCTTTGTAAACGGCATTGCGGCCATGGGCGTTTCGTCTCAGAGCATGGCGGCCTTTCGCTTGTTGGTCGGAGCGCTTATCTTGGCGCCGGTCCTGATGTTTATGGGCTGCCGTCCGGGTGAGGGGTCTACCGTGGCTCAGGGTCCCCTGACGCTATTCAAGGCAAGCCCCAAAGAGCTCGTCCCCTGCGCGCTGGTCGGTATCGTCGGTTTAGCCGCCGCCAACACCTGCTATTACGAGTGCATGCGCGAGGTGGGTATGTCTACGGCCTCGGTGCTGCTCTACACCTCGCCGGTGTTTGGCGTCATGCTCGGCCGCGTGCTTTATCGCGAGGACGTGACCCCCAACAAGCTCGTTGCCATTGTCTTTAACATCGTTGGCTGCGTGCTTGCGGTGACCAATGGCGACCTTTCCGGTTTTCATTTTTCGGTTTGGGGCGTCACGTCGGGCGTGATTGCAGGCCTTTGTGGTGCGTCGCTCGCGGTGTTTAGCCGGATAGCAACCAAGACGGTCCACCCGCTGGCTGTCACGTTTTGGGGCTTTGTTT
>DBGFLF010000157.1:0-3014 GCA_048528725.1 Collinsella sp. | reverse complement strand
ACTCCTTAATCGGTTACAGAACACTAGTTACTTGGTATCGCTTGCCGCTTTATCCTCATCGAAGGCGCCCTTAATCGGGGCGAGCAGCATAAGCATGTTACGGCCTTCCATCTTAGGCTTGGACTCGACCGTAGCGTAAGGCTTGAGATCCTTGGCGAGGCGCTCGAGAACGTTAAGGCCCTGCTCCGGGTGAGCCATCTCACGGCCGCGGAACATGATGGTGATCTTAACGCGTGCGCCCTTCTTGAGGAAACGCAGAACGTGGCCCTTCTTGGTCTCGTAGTCGCCAACGTCGATCTTGGGTCGGAACTTCATTTCCTTGACCTCGACCTTGGACTGGTTCTTACGAGCAGCCTTGGCCTTCATGGCCTGCTGGTACTTGAACTTACCGTAGTCCATGACCTTGCAGACCGGCGGCTCCGCGTTGGGAGCGATCTCGACCAGGTCGAGACCCTGATCGTCGGCGACGCGCTGGGCATCGCGGATGGCGAACAGGCCGAGCTGAGAGCCATCGACGCCAATCAAACGGCACGAAGATGCAGTGATCTCGTCGTTGATGCGGGTGTCATCAGACTTAGCTATTTTCCCTACCTCCATTCATAAAAAAATAACCCGGCGCTTCTCAGCAACCAGGTCGTACACATAGACTTCCTCGATTTGAGGAAGGTAATCTAAGTTGTATGACCAGTCAGCTGCTCATTGGCGCCAAAAGGTGGGAGCCCTCGGGTTCCTCTTTAGGGCATTGCGGGAACAACGCCTTGCGAATAATAACACGTACAGCGCGTTATCACATTACGTACACGAAAAAGAGGCCTTGACCCCCTTGAACGCTCGCTTGTATGTATGGTGCCCGAGGCGAGACTCGAAGGGCCTTCGCTTCGCGAAGCCCCGGGCTTCGGGCGCGTGGCGCCCTCGCCACGCTCCGCTACAAACAGGCCACAGGCCTGTTTGCTTAACGCTTCGCGCGCTCACGCGAGTTCGGCACGAAAAAGGGGGCCGCAACCCCCTTGAACGCTCACTTGCATGTATGGTGCCCGAGGCGAGACTCGAACTCGCACGTTGTTGCCAACGGTGGATTTTGAGTCCACTGCGTCTGCCAATTCCGCCACTCGGGCACGCAATGCGTGAGTTAGTTTATCACAGCTTTCTACCGATTAGTCCGAAAATGGAACTTCGAGCATTTCGATAAGCTCAACCTTGCGTAACATCTCCCGCTTACGACATCCACGTCCGTCAACCGAGGTCTCGCCCATCTGGTTGTCATAGGGATCCTCGCGCATACCATCGAGAGCAGGCACAAATTCAGCCTGGAATCGATTGTTGGCCACCATACGCCACGGATCGAGATTGCCAAAGTAGTGACGACGACGCCACTCCTCCCCCATCCTGCGTGCCGAGGAACCAAACGATACGTCGGCGTTAAGCCAACCGGTCTGTGGCGTATAGAACTCAGCCCAATCGTGCGGCCCCACCGAATCGGGCGCAACATACAGGCCGCTCTGCCAACGAGCAGGCACCCCCGCGATGCGGCACATGGTGATAAACGTGAGCGCCATAACGCCGCAATCGCCGCGGAGCGAATGCGCACAGTCGTCGGCAATAGATCCCAAAAGCAGGTACGGTGGCTGATAGCGATAGTCGATATGCTGTGTCAGGTAATCATAGATAGCACGAGCGCGATCGAGCGGATCCTCGAGTCCGTCAACAACACTGGCCGTCAGCTGCTGCAGATACGGCGTGAATGCAATGTGCGGACGGTCCTCGGAAATATCCTCGGACAGCGGCGCGTCCATACACGGATGCGCCGGAAGCGCACCCCCATAGATATCGCGATAAGCGGCATCGATGTGATAACGATAGGTCACCGAGAATGAGCGCTCACTCGAAGAAGACCACGAGGCGGTACGCGCCGAAGCGTTCGCGGGAGCAACAGTACCCTCCGGCGTCATGTCGAGAATCTCGACCTGAGACTGTTGGCGGCAGGTGGCGGCAACGGGAAGCCAAGCGTGAACGGTCTCCCCCTCTAGAGCGCCGGGGACAGACAAGGACGCTTTAAGCGTAATGACGCGAGCCAATCCGTTTTGCGACTCCATCTCCTTGAGCATCTCGTTGCGCAGTGCAATTCCGTCCGTAGGATCGGGCCGCATGCCGGGAACCTCTTTGGGATATACGCGAAGCGAATCGAGGAAGTTGTCGAGAACGAACAGCTCGCCATCGATAAAGCGCCAGTCAATACGCTTACGATCAATCAGATCGTCAAACTGCTCCTCGGTAAACTCAGGCCACTCCTCGCGAATCATCGCAATAGCTCGATCGCGCGACACCGAAAAATGAAGCGGCGTCTCAAGCATGCGATACCGCTCGGCACGAACGCAGGCGGCAAGCGAGGGATCGGGATTTTGGGCAAGTAGGCGGTCGCAAGCCTCAATAGCCTGCGAAAGATACCCCGCGTCCTTTAAACGCAGAATCTCGGGTGGCAAGCCAATATCTAGAAAACGGAAGTCATCATTGCAAACATCAACAGAGCAACCAACCGGCCCCTCGTCAATAACCTTCCCATCCGAAGGCAACACATTAATAACAGCCATACCAAACTCCAAGTCATTAGAACTCTCGAAGCCCATTGTAGCTAGATAAATAGAAAGCCCCAACAAAGGAGCCATCAACGCCGCTGAACGGTAGCAAAAATGAATTCAGCCTCGTAACCCTGCAGCGAGTTAACAAAGGAGGCCCCGTTCACCCGGAGCTGATTCCGTCGCGCGACTTCTGGCGAAGCCAGTAGCCACCTTAATTCAGACTCGTAACCCTGCGGCGTTAAACGAAGGAAGCCCCGTCTCCCGGAACTGTTTCCTTGGCGCGACTTCTGGCGAAGCCAGGTGAGCGCAAAGGAAACAGTGTAGGGAGACGGGGCTTCCGGTGGGAAGTTTAGCGACGCTTACGCCTTGTTGACGGAGCCAAACTCCTCCATGAGCTCCTTGGTGCGAGCAACGATGGCGTCGCGACCAGGCTTGAGG
>DBGFLF010000156.1:0-2779 GCA_048528725.1 Collinsella sp. | reverse complement strand
GGCCAGCATCTTGGCATGTGCCTTGGAACCGGCGATATCCTGCTTATAGAGATGCTTATCGACCGGCAGCGATGCGCCAAACTCCTGCGTGACCTCGGCCACGCCCGCCTCAAAACGACCACCCCAAAGAGCCATGGGACCGTCCCCTTTCATCAAATACCAAAACATCGGCGCACAAAGCGCTACGCCATGCCGCTAAAGCGATTTATCAACTGTTAGTTTTGCACATCCCCCGCCACGTGCGGGGCTGACAGGCTAAATAGCAAAGAAGTGACGGGTCAGGCACTTGGCGCCCATCGACTCCCTCCTGAAGTTGCCCTGCGAACCGTCAATCCAAGCCTTCAGGCCCATGGGAACATCCTCGACCTTGGCAGTATCGAGCTCAGGGGCAAGAGAAAGCAAAGCGTGTGCAATAGCATCAAACATAATAGGTACTCCTCGGATATAGATAGGCACAAGGCCGTCAAATTGATAGCAAGAGCCCCGCCGGACAACCCCGGCGGGGCTCGGACTCAGCCGCAGACGCGGCATCATATATGCGGGCGGAACGTAGGGGCCACCGATGTTAAGAAGTGTCAGCAAGCATAACGAAAGGTAGGGACCCCGTGCGCCCGTTTTGTATCACGCGGATGGGCCGCGCGGATACCAAGGGAAGGAGGCGCTAGGCCTGGGCGGCAGCAGAGCTGGGCCCCTGGACCTTAGCCCACGTCTTGAGCGACAGCGTATCGATCTCGATAAAGCCGGCGCTGGCCTTCTCGTCAAACGTGGTGTCGCGGTCGTAGGTAGCCAGACCGTAGTCGTAGAGGCTGAAGGGGCTCTTGCGGCCGACGACATGGCAGTTGCCCTTAAAGAACTTCAGACGGACGGTGCCGGTCACGAACTTCTGGGTGTCGGCCATAAACGCGTCAAGTGCGTTCTTGAGCGGGCTGTACCACTGGCCGTTGTACACGGCGGTGGCCCAATCCTGCTCGAGCTTGATCTTGGTCTTGAGCAGGTCACCCTCGACGCAGATGTCCTCGAGCGCCTTGTGGGCGGTGATGAGCGTCAGGGCGCCGGGAACCTCATAGCACTCGCGGCTCTTAAGGCCCACCAGACGATCCTCGACCAGGTCGAGACGACCAAAGCCGTTGTCGCCGGAGATCTTGTTGAGCGCGATGACGATCTCGGAGAGCTTCATCTTCTTACCGTCAACCGAAACGGGCTTGCCGGCCTCGAACTCGATCTCGGTGTAGGTCGGGGTGTCGGGCGTGTCCTCGGGGTTCTTGGTCATAACCCAAGCGTCATCGAGCGGCTCGTTCCAGGGATCCTCCAGGTGACCGCACTCGATGGCGCGACCCCACAGATTGTCATCGATGGAATAGGGGTTGTCGTTGGCACCCTCGGGAACCGGCACGTTGTGGGCGTGGGCATAGGCGACCTCGTCGGGACGGCACTTCAGGTCCCACTCGCGAACCGGGGCGATAACCTTGAGCTCGGGGTCGAGGGCCTTGACGGCGGCCTCAAAACGGACCTGGTCGTTACCTTTGCCAGTGCAGCCGTGGGCGACGTAGGTCGCGCCAAACTCGTGGGCGACCTCAACAAGCTTCTTGGCAAGCAGCGGGCGAGACAGGGCGGAGAGCAGCGGATACTTATTCTCGTACATGGAGTTTGCGGCGATGGCTTTGGTCAGGAACTCATCGGAGAACTCGTCGCGCAGGTCGAGCACCTGGCAATCGAGAACGCCCAGGTCGAGCGCCTTCTGCTTCTTGGCATCCAGTCCGGTCTCTTCCTGGCCCACGTTGCCGCAGACGCAAACGACATCGAGATTCTTCTCGTCCTGGAGCCACTTGACACATACGGATGTATCAAGACCACCGGAATATGCGAGAACGACTTTTTCCTTGCTCATGGCTGTTTCCTTTCGCCCTTGGTAGCTAGTTAGAACATCGGTCAGTTGCAAGTCATTTCAAGGTCATATACCGTGCAATATCAGGTTAAATAGCAAAAATCAGCACATACATGCCCTAGAAACATGCAGCAATGTCGTGCTAAAACCCAACGACCTCAAAATGACTCTGTTGAGGCAATTCGCCCCATGCGGACAGAGACGATTGTTATCGTCGTCGGGAAATTGCGCGCTGGCGTCGGATGGCATTGTCTGCAGTGGTGATGATCTTTACGAACTGCATCTGCCTCTCCTTTCACGTATCGCCGGGCGCAATTCAAATATCGTAAACGGTACCTTTTACTCGGTAAGCGGTTGTTTTTCCGTCTCCGTTTTCGATGGTCGCTATATTACGCTAAAGTGCCCGAAGCACAAGCGACAAATTCAAATTTCTGAAAAGTTTTTTCATTACTTTGTGAAGCGTGGTGCAAATACGCACCATTCCTGCGAAAATACGCTCGACTACTAGTTGATGGTTATAACGTCTGAAACAATCTCGAAACGAAAGGCGCATTTTTATGCAAACTTACGAATCGGACGCCAACATCGGCAACATTAAGATTCTCGCCGTCGATATGGACAAGACGCTGCTGACCGACGAGCGTGTGCTGCCCCAGGGTCTTGATGAGCGCCTGGACAAGCTCGCCGACGCCGGCATCGTATTCTGCCCCGCCAGCGGACGTCCCGCCCCCAAGCTCGAGGAGATGTTCGAGGGCATCAAGAACCGCCTCGCCTTTTGTCCCGACAACGGAGCTTGCGTGATCTATCGCGGCAGCTATATCTATAAAAGCAATATTGACGTGGAGCTGTATCAGCAGGTCTTGAACCGTGCCTCGGAGGATCCTCGCGCTGTCC
>DBGFLF010000155.1:0-2463 GCA_048528725.1 Collinsella sp. | reverse complement strand
CTACGTGCTTGCCCGCGACCATCAATACCACGACGAGATCAGCGTCTACTACAACACAATCAACTACGTAGACAGCTTTGAGGGCATTGATTTCGAGTCCAACAAGATTTCGGTCTTCTTCCCCGGCTACGACGCCGAGCCCGCTTTCCGCGAGACCTATAGCCCCGAGTTCTCGGACAAACTCTACGTCACCAACGCTGGGCGCGAGTGGATCGACTTTATGAACCTGGGCGTCGACAAGGGCGCCGGCGTCGCTCACCTGTGCGAGCACCTGGGCATCGATATTGCCGATGCTGCCGCCGTGGGCGATACCTACAACGACATCCCCATGCTGGAGCGCGTCGGGCATAGCTTTATCGTGGACAATGCCGAGGAGCACATGAACGCGCACGCCAAGTGGCGCATTCCGAGCAACAACGACGGGGGCGTACTGACGCTCATCGACGCCATCTTGGCGGCTCGTTAACGCGCTCGTTGGACCTGGCCGGGCGAGGCGGGTAAGTTTTTCGCTCGGTCAGGTCCTGGGCTCGCTCGGAAAGCACATTAAGTGCTTTCCGGCTCGTGCGGAATCTACGAAAAACTTACCCGCCTCGCCCGGCCAGGTCCTAGGGTGACTTGCTTGCCGCCTAGATGGCGTCTTGGCGTCTAGATACTTGGCTGATTTTATGGAATGAAGGGGGCTCCTTGTTGGCAAGGAGCCCCCTTCTGCTTTTGGTTACTTTGGGGTTGTGGGTGCTTCTTTATTTGGCATCGGCCCAGGTTATGCCGGTGCTGGCTTCGGCGATTAGGGGGACGCGGAGGTCTACTACGTGTTCCATGACGTCGCGGACCATGGTGGTTAGGCGCTCGACTTCGTCGATGGGGCACTCAAAGTCCAGTTCGTCGTGCACTTGCAGGATCATGTGGGCGGCAAAGCCCTCTTCTTCCAGGCGGCGGCTTACGCGGGCCATCGCGATCTTGATGATGTCGGCCGCGGTGCCCTGCATGGGATGGTTCATGGCCGTGCGCTCGCCAAAGCCGCGAAGTTGCGGATTTTTGGCCTTGAGCTCGGGAATATGGCGACGGCGCCCGTACATGGTCTCGGCGTAGCCCGTCTGCTTGGCACGTGCTACCACGTTGTCGAGGAACGTACGCACGCCCGGGTAGGCCTCGTAGTAGCGGTCGATCATGTCGCGCGCCTCGGCCATCGAGATATGCAGCGACTGCGACAGGCCGTAGGCCTGCTGACCATACACGATGCCAAAGTTCACGGCCTTGGCGCGACTGCGCAGGTCGGGCGTTACCTCGGACACCGGCACACCGAACACGCGCGCCGCCGTCTCGGCATGGAAGTCCTCGCCCTCGTTAAAGGCGCGCACCAAGTGCTCGTCACCTGAGAGATGCGCCAGCAGACGCAGCTCGATCTGCGAGTAGTCCACCGCCAAAAAGACGCTTCCCTCGCCTGCCGAAAACGCCGTCTTAACGGTACGACCCAGCTCCGAGCGCGTCGGGATGTTCTGCAGGTTCGGGTCGCTCGAGGACAGACGCCCCGTTGCCGTGATGGTCTGGTTGTACGTAGTGTGTACGCGACCGTCACCACGGCGTAGCGGGCCCAGGGTGTCCAGATAGGTGGACTTGATCTTAGACTTCTCACGCCAGTCCAAGATCAGACGCACGATTTCGTGGTCACGCGCAAGGTCGCTCAGCACCTTGGCGTTGGTCGAATAATAGCCGCGCTTAGTCTTCTTGAGGCCCTTGGTCGGAAGCCCCATCACATCAAAGAGCACATGCGACAGCTGCATGGGACTGCCAATATTAAAGGTCTCGTCACCCGCCAGGTCGCGAATACTGCGCTCAACCTCGGTGATCTGGGTCGCCAGACCCTCGGACAGACTGCGCAGGCGATCGGGGTCCACGAGCATGCCCGCGCGCTCCATCTTGGCAAGCACCGGAACGAGCGGCATCTCGATGCCATCGAACACGTTGGCGGCATTCTCACGGGCCATGCACTCGCGCAACGGCGTCACGAGCGCCAGCGTCAGAGCCGCAGTACGGGCGGCAGGCGCTGGAGCGTCCTCGCCGGCACCCTCTGCGCCGCGCACCGCAGGCAGCGCCATCTGCAGATACGTATCGGCAAGATATGCCTCATCGAACTCGGAGCGATCGGAATCCAGCAGGTAAGCGGCGACCACGGTATCGAAGATACGCGTGGAATCGGCAGCGAGCGGATCCATGAGCTCGGGCTCAGAAGAATCGATGGGCGAAAGCTCGTGCAGCAGCGCCTTCGTATCCGGGCTCGCCACGCGGCCCTCCATAAACAGGCGCGCAAGCACGCCGGCGATCACACCGTGAGCGAAGTTGAAGCCATCGACTACGGCAGTGGAGGCGCTGTCGCCCTCCTCGAGCGCGAACAGGCCCTTGGACGTCGCCAACCACAGCGTGCGCGTCAGTCCAAAGAGCGCGCCCTCTTCCTTGTCATCGTCC
>DBGFLF010000154.1:0-12805 GCA_048528725.1 Collinsella sp. | reverse complement strand
GCCGCTGCTCAAGTCGAGCAAGACTGCCGTTGACGCCCTGACGTCCAACCTCGTTGAGGTTGAGGCGGTCGTTCGCGACATCTCCGAGGTTACGGGCAGCGTGGCCGAGGCCAGCAATGCCGTATCGAGCGTGACCGACTCTGCGGCTGGTGCCGTGCAGAAGCTCTTCAATAAGGTGAAGGCTCCTGCAGCCGACGCCGATCGCAAGCTCGCCGCTGCCGCCGTCGAGGCCGAGCAGCCTACCGAGCGCGTTCTGATTGGTGAGGCTGAGGACGAGGCCGCCGATGGTGCGGATGCGGCTCATAAGTCCGCAGCCAAGCCTGCTCAGTATTACACCTATACGCCCGCCGAGACCTCCGAGGAGTCCTGCGATGAGTAGCGAAGCAACCTGCCCCATTACGCTGAGCGTTGCCGGTGATCCGCGTCTCGCGCGCTTGGTGCGCATGACTGCCGCCAACGTCGGCGCCCTGTGCTCTATGTCCGTCGATCGCATCGAGGATATTCGTATGGCTGCCGAGGAAGCCTTCATCTTTGGATGCACGGCCGTTGATTCCGACGATATTTCGATCAAATTCGATGTCGACGAATCGCATGTGGGCATGACCTTTACCTTTGGCGACCAGGCGACTGTCGATGAGGATGACCAGGCTGCCGTATATGCCGAGCTCATTTTGGCGAGTGTGTGCGACTCCTACGAAAAGACTACAGCGCCCCTGACGCTTTCCCTCGACCTCAAGGCGGATATCTAATATGACCGAACGTTCCCGGAGCGGCAAGACCGCTTGGGACAAGGAGAAAACCCGCGAGTTGTTTCGTCGTTATAAAGAGACCGGTGATCCGGATGCACGCGAGCAGCTCGTCATGTCCCACATGAACCTGGTAAGGTTTCTTGCCAACAAATTTAAGAACCGCGGCGAGCCGCTCGATGACCTTTTGCAGGTCGGCTATCTGGGCCTGCTCAAGGCTATCGACCGCTTTGACCCTGAGCGCGGGCTCGAGTTCACGACGTTTGCCACGCCCACCATTCTGGGCGAGATTAAGCGCCACTTCCGCGACAAGGGCTGGAGCGTGCGCGTGCCTCGTCGCTTGCAGGAGCTCTCTGCCAAGGTCAACCAGGCTACCGACAAGCTCACCAACGAGCTTCAGCGTTCGCCCAAGGTTGAGGAAATCGCCGATTACCTGGGCGTGACCGTCGACGAGGTGCTCGAAGCCATGGAATCGTCCTCGGCCTACACCTCGGTGCCCATCGAAGCCCCCGGTGCGTCCGATTCCGACGATGCGCCTTCGATTCTCGATCGCTACGCCGACGACGACAACGAGCTTGACTTTACCGACGATCGCCTGGTAATCGAGGAAGCCATCCGCGATTTCTCGCCTCGCGAGCGCGAGGTTATCGAGCTGCGCTTCGTAAAGGGCATGACCCAGATCGAGATTGCCAAGAAGCTGGGCATCTCGCAGGTGCAGGTCTCGCGCCTGCTGCGCCGTACCCTTAAGAAGATTCAAGACAAGATTGACCCCGACGGAGTGATGGTTCGTTCATGAGTGAGCACCCCCAACAAACCGACCGCACGCTGCGCGATACCCGCATTCTGACGTTGCGCATTTGGGGCGTCGTCGGCTGCATTGTCATCGCCGCCGTCATCTTTAACCTTATGGGCATCCTGGCGCCGGTTATCGAGTTTTTGGCAGTCGGATCCATCATCGCCTTTGTGATGTCGCCGATAACCAACTGGCTCGAGCACCATGGCGTGAATCGCGGCATAGGTTCGCTTGTCGCGCTTATTGTGGTCGTTGCTGTGCTCGTCGGTGTCGTTTGCATCTTGTCGCCGATTCTCTTTGGTCAGATCATGCAAGTCCTGAGCCGCCTGCCCGAGCAGCTTCGTGTTGCTGGTGGCGACCTCAACGAGATGATCTCGCATGCCAAGACGCTCAATAACACGCCGCTCAAGGAGTATCTGGACGATAACCTTTCTTCGCTCGTTACGGTGGCGTCCAAGTATGTCTCACAGATTGCCGCCGAGCTCGGTCGCGGTGTATTCCCGCTCATTACCAACACGGCCTCGCAGCTGTTCGTGATCTTCCTTGGTCTGGTGCTTGCCTACTGGCTTGCCTGCGACTATCCCCGTATGCATCACGAGGTCTGCACCATCATCGGTCAGGAAAAGGAGACCTCGTACCGCTTTATGGTCGCGATTCTTTCGCGCTCGGTCGGCGGCTATATGCGCGGTATGGTCGTAACGTCGATCTGCGGTGGCATCCTTGCCTTTATCGGCTTTACGCTCATTGGCCATCCATACGCAGCACTCATGGCTATCTTCACCGGCATCATGCATTTGGTCCCGGTTGTCGGTCCCTGGGTGAGCGCGGCGATCGCCACGGTGCTCGGCTTTATGTTCAGCCCCATGTTGGCGTTGTGGACGCTTGTCGTGACCATGGTGGCGCAAAATGTCACCGACAACGTCATTTCGCCTAAGGTTATGCAGAGTTCGGTGCAGGTACATCCCGTTATGAGCCTGACGGCCCTCGTTATCGGTTCGGCGCTTATGGGTCCCATCGGCATGGTCATCGCCATTCCGCTGTGCGCGGCCCTTAAGGGCATTTTCGTCTACTACTTTGAGAATGAGACCGGTCGCCAGCTCGTGGCATATGATGGCGCTGTGTTTAAAGGCACGCCGTATCGTGATGCCGAGGGCAACCCGGTCGCTGCCTACGACGCGCTTGGAGACGATACGTTCATCTATGAGTCCGAGCTCATCGGCAACGAGACTGCGCCCGAGGCCCAGGCAATGCCCAAGCCCGAGCTCAAGAATCCCTGGATTAAGCTCTCGGGTCTTCAGCCCGACGCGACAGGCTTTTTCAAGAACCCCTTCGCCAAGGATGACGATTCCAATACGGACGACGACACCAAAACCGGTATCGACGGCTCCATGGACGATTCGGATTCCAAATAGGCCCTGTTAGCGTTTCTTGATGTTGTAGAAGACAAGAAACACGAGCAAAGCGATTGATAAGGGGCCGGCTACATAGAAATAGAGAATGTCAATTGCGCGTAGAGGGCAATAAGCCTTATCGCCGGACGTTACTGCATATAATACGTAGCCAAATGCTGGTTGGTTTGAATACCAGTGGGAGAAGGCCAAGAGCGCTAAAAGTGCTACTACCAGAAGTGCATTCAGGACAAATCGTTTGCTTTTCATCGATCGCTCCTTCCGGATGGTTCTTATATAGCATTTTACCAAACCCATTTTTTTTCAAAGGATTGCTTAGTCCTAAATAACATGCACTTTCGCTGAAGGGTCGCTGTTTGGTGGCCCTCTTTTTTGCACAGGCGCGGTGGGATGGTAATATCGTTACGTTTGAACTGTTTCGATGTGAAACCGAGGAGATTCCCTCTATGAGTGCTGACTACCCGTCAATGACTACGGCCGAGATTCGCTCTAAGTTCCTCAACTTCTTTGAGGAGCGCGGTCTTAAGCTCTATCCTTCTTCGTCCCTCGTCCCCGACGATCCTTCGCTGCTGCTTGCCAACGCCGGCATGAACCAGTTTAAGGAGTACTACCAGGGTAAGAAGACCATGAAGGAGATCGGCGCGATCTCCTGCCAGAAGTGCGTCCGCACCAACGACATCGACTGCATCGGCGAGGACGGCCGTCACCTGTCCTTCTTTGAGATGCTTGGCGACTTCTCCTTTGGCGGCGTCTCCAAGCAGCAGGCTTGCGCTTGGGCCTTTGAGCTCATCACCAAGGAGTTCAAGCTGCCGCTCGACCGCCTGTACTTCACTGTCTTTACCGAGGACGACGAGACCCACGATGTGTGGCGCTCCCTGGGCGTTGCCGAGGATCACATCTCCCGCCTGGGCGAGGACGACAACTTCTGGGCCGCTGGCCCCACCGGCCCCTGCGGTCCGTGCTCCGAGATCTACTTTGACATGGGCGAGGAGGTCGGTTGCGGCAGCCCCGACTGCAAGCCCGGCTGCGACTGTGACCGCTTCCTTGAGTTCTGGAATCTCGTGTTTACCCAGTACGACCGCCAGGAGGACGGCTCCATGCCGGAGCTGCCGCACCGCAACCTCGATACGGGCATGGGTCTGGAGCGCATGGCCGCTATCATGCAGCACAAGACCGCTAACTACGACGGCGATCTAATGCAGCATCTCATCAAGCTCGGTGAGGAGATTAGCGGCAAGACCTATGACGCCGACGATTACTCCGGCGCCAGCCGCTCCCTGCGCATCATCGCCGACCACTCCCGTGCCGTTGACTTTATGATTTCTGACGGCATCCTTCCCGGTAACGAGGGCCGCGAGTACGTCCTTCGCCGCCTGCTCCGCCGCGCCGTGTTCCACGGTCGCCTGCTGGGCATCGAGGGCGCCTTCCTGACCAAGTTTATCGACGAGGTCAACGCTCAGATGGGCGAGGCCTATCCCGAGCTGCTCAAGAACGTCGCACTCGTCAAGGGCATCGTCGCCTCCGAGGAAGAGCGCTTCTCCACGACGCTCGACAACGGCCGCGTTTACCTGGACGAGGCCCTGGCCGCGCTCGCCGACGGCGCTGTCCTTCCGGGCGACGTTGCCTTTAAGCTGCACGACACCTTTGGTTTCCCCATTGACCTGACTGTCGAGATCGCCGGCGCCGCCGGTCACGACGTCGACATGGACGGCTTTACCGCTTGCATGGAGGACCAGAAGGCCCGCGCCCGCGCCAACGCCAAGGGCGATGCCTGGGGTAGCTTTAACGACGTGTGGGTCGAGCTTTCCGACAAGGTTGCCGCGACCGAGTTCGACGGCTATGACAACGACGTCATCGAGGGCGCCAAGGTTGTCGCCATCGTTCGCAACGGCGAGTCCGTCGAGTCCGCTGCCGCCAGCGAGGACGTTGAGGTCGTGCTCGACCGCACCCCGTTCTACGCCGAGATGGGTGGCCAGCAGGGCGACGCCGGTGAGCTTTCCGCCGAGGGCGTTGTTCTGACCGTTGCCGACACCAAGAACCACAACGGCCTGTATGCTCACGTCGCTCACGTTGCCGAGGGCACGCTGACCGTCGGTGCTACCGTGACCGCCGCGCTCGACGCCGAGCGCCGTGGTTTCCTGCGCCGCAACCACACCGCCACCCACTTGCTCGACGCTGCGCTTAAGCAGGTCCTGGGCGAGCATGTCTCCCAGGCCGGCTCGCTGGTGACGCCCGAGCACCTGCGCTTTGACTTCACGCACTTCGAGGCTCTGTCCTCCGAGCAGCTCAAGGCTGTCGAGGACCTGGTCAACCAGCAGATCTTCGCTTCCAAGCCGGTCGTGACCCGCGTCATGGGCATCGACGAGGCTAAGGCCGCCGGCGCCGTCGCCCTGTTTGGCGAGAAGTACGGCGACGTCGTCCGCGTCGTCTCCGTAGGCGCCGAGGATCAGCCGTTCTCCCGCGAGCTCTGCGGTGGTACGCATGCCGCCAACACCGCCGAGATCGGTCTGTTCAAGATCATCTCCGAGTCCTCCACGGGCTCGAATGTCCGCCGTATCGAGGCCGTGACCTCCAAGGGCGCTCTCGATTACATGGCCGACCGCCTGGCGCTCGTTGACGCCGCCGCTGCTGCGCTCAAGTGCCGTGTCGACGAGGTTCCCGCCCGCGTGGAGAACCTGCAGACCGAGCTGCGTGAGACCGCCGGTAAGCTCAAGAAGGCTCTGACCGGTGGCTCCTCCGATGCGATCTCCAGCGCCATCAACGGCGCTGTCGAGCTGAATGGCTACAAGCTCGTCGTCGCTGAGCTCCAGGGCCTTGAGGCTGCCGACCTGCGTAACGTTTGGGATACCGTGCACCAGAAGGTCGCCGGCCCCGTCGCCTGCGTCGTTGCCAGCGTGACCGAGAAGGGCACCCCGGCTCTGCTCGCTGCCGGCTCCGATGACGCCGTGAAGGCCGGTTTCCACGCCGGTAACGTGATCAAGCAGATTGCGGGCCTGGTCGACGGTCGCGGTGGCGGTCGTCCCAACATGGCCCAGGCCGGTGGCAAGAATGCCGCCGGTATCGCCGATGCCCTCGCGGCCGCCAAGACCGCGCTCGGCGCCTAAGAACCTAAGTAGTCGCTGTGGTCGCGCTCGCACTGGACATAGGGGAGACCAGGATTGGCATTGCCGTCTCGAGCCGTGATGGCAAGATGGCGATGCCTGTCAAGGTGCTTCCGGCTGCCGAGGTCACTGGCATGGCAAAGACGTTTCGTTACCTGGTCGAGGACTATGAGCCCGATATCTTGGTAAGCGGACGTCCCTTGACCATGGCCGGTGAGCCCGGCCCCCAAGCCGAGCGCGTCGCCGCCGTGGCCCAAAAGATTGCCGACGAGCTCGAACTTCCGCTGGAGTTTGAGGATGAGCGTCTGTCCTCGCAGGAGGCCAAACGAATCCTGCGAGAGCAGGGGCTCAACGAAAAGCAGATGAGGGGCAAGATTGACATGATCGCCGCCAGCCTGTTCTTGCAGACATGGCTCGATCGTAAAAACGAGGAGGTTCAGCATGCCTAGCGCTTCCGATCCGCGCCAGCAGAATCGTTCACGGAAGCCCGTGCCGCGTCCTGCTCAGCCTGGCCAGCGCCCGGCGCAGCCGACGCAGCGTTCGGCTCAGCCTACTCAGCGTGTTGCTCAACAGTCCGCCGTTCGTCCCGCGCAACCCGCTGGCGGCGCTCGTTTTAAGCAGCAGGCTCCTGCCCAGCGCACGGAGGGCCAGGCCCGGCAATCACGCCCCCGCACACATCATGCTCATGGCTCGCACGGCGTTGCTCCGGCCACGCGCTCGAGCTATAACTCGCACGCCCGCCGTGGTGCCCAAAAGAAAAGCTCCCCGGTGCCTATGATTATCGGTGGCGTCGTCGCCGTGCTTGCGCTTGTCGCGATCGTTTTCTTTGTCGTGCCAGCCGTCAAGGGCTTCTTTGCTGGCGAGGATGCGAACGTCGCTGCTGGCCAGCAAGTTACTATCACGATTCCCGATGGTGCCTCGGGTGACACCATCGCTTCGATTCTCTCCGAGAACCATATCGTCGAAAATCCCAAGGATTATTACGCTGCGGTCAAAAAGCTCAACGCCGACATGTCGCTCAAGCCGGGTAAGTATTCGTTTACCACGCTTATGGATGCCACGAAGGTCGTCCAGCAGCTTATGGAAGGTCCCAACGCCGGCTCCGATGCGCTCACGATTCCTGAGGGCCTGACGGTCGATCAGGTTGCCGACCGCGTGGCCAAGGCGTACGACAGCATTTCTAAGGAAGACTTCCTTAACCAGGCTAAGGCGAGCAATTATGTGAATGATTACGCCTTCCTTAAGGGCGCTGCAAACGATTCGCTCGAGGGCTTTCTATTCCCCAAGACCTATTCGTTGGGCAAGGACCCGTCTGCCGACGATGTGATTCGCGCCATGCTCGACCAGTTCAACGCCGAGTATAAGTCGCTTGACTTTGCCAGCTGCGAGGCAAAAATCAAGGAGCGCTACGGCGTGGAGATGTCCGATTACGACATCGTTAACCTTGCCTCGATCGTCGAGCGCGAGGGCCTTAACGCCGACCAGCGCGCGCACGTGGCATCGGTTTTCTATAACCGTCTGGCGGGTAAGCTCGATGGTCTGCGTTACCTCAACAGCGATGCGACCATGATGTATGTCACCGGCGGCGAGGTTACCGCCGATGACCTGCAGAGCGATAGCCCGTATAACACCTATAAGCACGAGGGCCTGCCGCCCACTCCCATCTGCTCTCCGTCGCTCGAGGCGCTCAAGGCTACCCTTGAGCCGACCGACTCCGATGACCTGTATTTCTACATTACGCAGGACGAGGAGTATTTCTCGAAGACCTACGAAGAGCACCAACAGTCTTGGAATTGATCATGAGGATTTTTAGCCCCAAACGATATGTTGCCTCGGTCGACCGCATCGACCTCGATACCCTCTGGGCCGACGGCAAGCGCGCCATTCTGCTCGATCGCGACAACACCTTGGTGCCGCGCGACACCGAGCAGGTTCCCGCCGCGGTCTCCGCTTGGCTCGAGGCCGCCCATGCCAAGGGCTTTAAGCTGTGCATGGTGTCCAACAACTGGCATCGCGACCAGGTCATGGCGTCGGCGCGCGAGCTGGGGCTCGAGGCCATTAGCCATGCCATGAAGCCGGCGCCATTTGCCCTCAAAGCGGGTCTTAAACGTCTGGGCGCCACGGCCGACGAGGCCGTGCTGATCGGGGATCAGCTTTACACGGACGTGTGGAGCGGTAACTTTGCCGGTGTTGACACTATTCTGGTCAAGCCGCAGGCAACCCAGGACCTGTGGTACACGCAGATCTTCCGTATCTTTGAGCGCCGGGCCCTGCGCGACCTTCCCTGCGAGGAATAGGTTTCGCCATGTCTCAGCACATCAAACACGGCTGCGACCATATCTTCTTTATCGGCTTTTTGGGCGCGGGCAAGTCGACGCTTGCGCGCAACGTGGGCACTATGTTCAAGCGTCGATTCATCGATACCGATCGTTTGGTTGTGCGTCGTTGCGGCAAGTCGGTGACCGAGATTTTTGAGACCGAGGGCGAGGATCGTTTTCGCGAGCTCGAGACCTCGGCACTCCGTTCGCTTCAAAGCGAGCGCAGTCTGCTGGTATCGTGCGGGGGCGGCATCGTCGAGACGCCGGTTAACATTGAACTGATGCACGAGATGGGTACCTGTGTGTACCTCGAAGGCGACTTTGAGGACTCGTTGCGCCAGATTCGCCGCTCCGATACCCGGCCTGATTTCCGCTCGCCCGAGCACGCCGCGCGCCTGTTTGAGCATCGCCGTCCGCTGTATCGCCAAGCCGCCGATATTACCCTTGATATTCGCAACAAGTCCTTCGAGGACGTTTCCTACCTTTGTGCCGAGAAGCTTTTGGAGCGTGGACTGCTATGATTCGCCGTCAACTTATCAATTTCCAAAACCGCAGTGTCGATGTCCGCGTCGGATTGGGCGCGTTCGAGGAGCTGTCGCGCATGTTTGCCTCGGCTGTGGGCAAGCCTAAGCGCGCGATGGTTGTTTGGAACGACGCCACATCCGAGCGTTTTGGCGAGGTCGTCGAGCATGCGCTGGTCGACGCCGGTTTTGCCGTGTCGCTGCTCGCCCTCGAGGTTTCTCCTGCCGGCGCTATGCTGGCCGATGCCGATACCGTCTTTGGCGCCCTGTCGGCTAACGGTATTACCTGCGACGATCTTGTTGTCGCTGTTGGTGACACGGCGACCTGTTCGGTCGTTTGCTGGTGTGCCAATCAGTGGTGCGGTCGCACCGAGTGCGCCTTGCTGCCGACGACGCTCGACGCCATGCTCACGGTTGCGACGACCATGAAGCCGCTCGTCGCCTCGTCGGCGAATGCACTTCCCGCTATCGCGTTCCGTCCCGAGCCAGGCTTGGTCGTGTGTGACCTCGACCTTGTTCGCGAGGCGGACCCTGAGGACCTCAAGCTCGGCTATGCGGTACTTGTTGGCACCATGCTTTCGAGCAGCAAGTCCCGCTGGAATCAGTTTACTGAGACCGTCCCCGAGATTCTCGCGGGTGAGGAGGTCGCGCTTGTCAATGCCATTCAGTGGTCTCAGACTGCCCGCAAGGACGTACTGATGGCCACGAACCCGAGCGCCCGCCATGCGCTCGATTTTGGCAAGACGGGGGAGCGTACCCTGCGCGCCTGCTTGGGCGATGCCGCTTCGCAGGTCCCTGCCTACCAGCTGTTGTCCGAGGGCATGCGCTTTGAGACGCGCCTAGCACATGACGCCTGCGACTTCGATATCGATTACGTCTTTGAGGTCGATGACTGCCTGGAGGACTTTGGTATCGAGGAGCTTGCCTTCGATCTGGAGCCTGCCGCATATATCGAGGAGTTCCGCAGGCAGCAGTTTGTCCGCTCGAACCGCAGTATGTTGCCGCTGCCCGCGGCACTCGGCGCCATTCGTCTAACGAGCGTTGAGGACGAGGTTCTTGAGCGTCATGCTCACGCCTACTTGGCTTCTCGCAAAGAACTTCTCTAAGATTTATTGACATCCATCGTCTTTCGTATCATGTTGAGGGGCGGGTTTTCAATCGGTTACGGATCGCATGCGATTCCGTCGTTCGGTTGAGACCCGTCCCGCACTTTTTGAGACAATAAGAAAGGAATCTGCATGTCTGAGTTTGCTGCCGGTCCTGCCGGTCGTATCGAGCGTGTCCGTACCCTGATGGCTGAGCGCGGCTACGACGCTATCGTCGTGCGCGACGAGGCCAATCTTCGTTGGCTCACGGGCGTGAAGGGCGTCTTCGACTACACCTTCGAGTTCCCGCACGCGGCGTTTATTACGGCTGACCAGTGCCTGTTCCATACCGACTCGCGCTACCTCAACAGCTTTGAGGAGAACACGCCCGCCGGCAGCCCCTGGGTCTACGACATGGACGAGGGCACCATCCCCGGTTGGGTCGCCGGCAAGATCGCGGCCAACAAGTGCCGCGTCTGCGCTGTCGAGGACGACATGCAGATCAACTTCTACCAGGGTATTCAGCGTGGACTGGAGGACCGTTCCGTTGCCTGCATGTTGCCGCTGATGCATGACGACATTCGCAAGATGCGCGCCATCAAGGACGCCGAGGAGATCGAGCTCATGCGCCATGCGCAGTCGATCACCGACGCCGCCTTCCAGCATATGCTCGGCTTTATTAAGCCCGGTATGACCGAGAAGCAGGTTCGCAACGAGCTCGAGAACTTTATGTTCGCCAACGGTGCCGACAGCCTGGCCTTCGGCTCCATCGTGGCGAGCGGTCCCAACACCGCCAACCCGCACGCCGTGCCGAGTGACCGCGTGATCGAGAAGGGCGACTTCGTCCTCATGGATTACGGTGCGGGCTACTGCGATTATCGTTCCGACATGACGCGCACCGTCGTGATGGGCGAGCCTACCCAGGAGCAGCTCGACCTGTACGCGCTCGTGCGCCGCACCCACGAGGAGTGTGTCGCCGCCATCCATCCGGGCGTCGAGGGCAACGACATTTTCAAGCTTTCCAAGAAGATCATCGGTGATGCCGGCTATGGCGATTACTACAACCATGGCCTGGGTCACGGTGTGGGCATCGACATCCACGAGCTGCCCAACTTTAACCGCAGCAAGAATATCATCGAGGTCGGCTCGGTTGTCACCATGGAGCCCGGCGTGTACCTGCCCGGTGTGGGCGGCGTGCGCCTGGAGGACTACGGCGTGGTCACCGAGAACGGCTACGAGCCCTTCACCAAGACGCCGCATGACCTCCACGTCATCGATTGCTAATCTACTTCGTAGATAGTTTGGGGCGGGGCGTTCGAAATGATTCGGGCGCCCCGCGTTCTCTTTTTATGCGCTCGCTGCAGGCGCCGTCTGCAAGTGTATAATTTCGGTCGTATGTAATTTGGACGCTTGTGCGTTCTGCCCATAACAAGAAAGGTCGCTATGCCTACCATTTCTACCGCCGACTTCAAGAACGGCCTCGGTCTCCGCATTAAGGACAAGGTCTACACCATCGTCGAGTTCCAGCATGTCAAGCCCGGCAAGGGCGGCGCGTTTGTGCGCTACAAGACCCGCGACATCAAGAGCGGCCGCGTCGTCGAGAACACCTGCAACGCCGGCACCAAGTTCGAGAGCGTCATGCTCACCACCCGTGAGTTCCAGTACCTCTACAACGATGGCACCGACTACATCTTCATGGACAACGAGTCCTATGAGCAGGTTCCCGTTCCCGAGGACATGGTGGGCGAGAACTCCAAGTGGTTGCGCGAGAACGACATCTGCCAGCTGCTCTTCGCCGACGATGAGCTCATGGGCGTGACCCCGCCGATGTTCATCGAGACCACCATCGTCCAGACCGACCCGGGCTTTAAGGGCGACACCGTCCAGGGTTCCACCAAGCCGGCCACGATCGACACCGGCGCTGTCATCCAGGTCCCCATGTACCTCAACGAGGGCGAGGTCATCAAGGTTGACACCCGCGACGGCAAGTTCGTCTCCCGCGTCTAGCAACCAACTCTTCTAGGAGGACTCATGCCCCAGGAAATCAAGATTGACGGCATCGGCATTTCGCCCGATGTTCTGACCGCCATCGTCTCGCGCGCCGTGTCGGATGTCGAGGGCATCGCCTCCGTTGGCGTCAAGGACCTTGCCACCAACCTTGTCTCCATGATGCTCTCGTCCAAGGCCCCGGCTTCCGAGCCGGCGGTCGAGGCCGAGGTCATCGGCGACAAGCTCGCACTCACCGTGCGTGTCGTGGTGTTCTTTGGCTATCCGTTCAAGATACTCGCCGAGGCCGTTCGCGCCGCCGTGGTCGCCGCCATCGATGCCCAGGTGGGCGTCGAGGTCGAGCGCGTTGACGTTTGCATTGACGGCCTCGTTTTCCCCAAGGAGTAACCTTTGAGCCTTAAGGTTTATCGCGGGCGCACGCTTGCCCGCAGTCAGGCGCTGCAGCTGCTGTTCCAGGCCGAGGCCACGGATAGCCCGCTCGAGCGCGTCCTCGAGGGCGATTTCCTGATCTCGAAGGGTCCCCTCGACCCCTATGCGCTGGAGCTTTGCCGCGGTGCCTACGAGCATATCGATCGCATCGACTGTGCCCTGCGCGCCGTCGCCAAGAACTGGGATCTTATGCGCATGCCCGGCGCCGACCGTAACCTGCTGCGTATCGCCGTCTACGAGATGCGCTTCCTCACCGACGAAGAGGTCTCGGACGCTATCGTGATCAACGAGGCAGTCGAAATCGCAAAGGCTTATGGTACCGACCAGTCCGCGTCGTTTGTCAATGGCGTGCTGGGCAAGATCGCTCGCAGCGAGGAGCTGCCGGGCGAGGACCTG
>DBGFLF010000153.1:0-3208 GCA_048528725.1 Collinsella sp. | reverse complement strand
CGGTGCAGTTCGTCGACACCATGAGCGCGGGGCTCGACCCCTCCAAGGTGGCCGCGAGCATGCGCGTGTACGTGGCGGCGGGCGCGGACGGCGGCTTCGACGTCGTGTCGGCCGACAAGGACGGCCGCGCCGGCACCGAGCCCGCGAAGGGCTGGACCGACATCACGGCCCAGTGCGCCACCAAGGTAGCGGCGGACGGCAAGACCTTCACCGTGCGCACCGGCGACCTGGTCGCCGCGCTCGGCGGGGCCGACGCCTTCACCGCGGGCGCCCGCGTGGTCGCCGTGTACAACGCGCCGCTCAACAGCGCATGCAACCACGGCATCGCGAAGGGCAACCCCAACGAGGTGTACCTGCGCTACCCGCGCTCTCCCTTTGCCGATCGGTCCGGCGACGCCGGCTTCACCCGCACACCGAGCGATGACGCGTGCGCCTACACCTGGGATCTCGCGCTCACCAAGCGCGGCAGCGACGGCGACAAGCCGCTTGCCGGGGCGGTCCTGAGCATCGCCGACGACCGCGGCCGTACGCTGGCGGCCGACGGCACGTGGGATGCGGAAGGCAAGGCCACCGTCACCACGGGCGAGGACGGCCGCGTGACCGTCTCGGGTGTGGACTCGGGCAAACTGGAGGTCCGCGAGCTCAAGGCGCCCAAGGGCTACACCGCCTTTGAGGGCGCGCGCTCCGTGACGGTCAAAGCCGAGGGCCTGGACGTCGACCAGGTTGCCGCCGCCAAGCCCAAGCTCGCCATCACCGCCGAGTCGCCCCTGCGCGCCGACAGCGCGGACGGGTCGACGGGCAGCCTGGAGGCGTCGCTCATCAACACGCCCACCGGCACGCCCCCTAGCACTATCACCGGAGGCTTCATGCCCTCGACAGGCGATATGGCAATGTACGCCGCGGCCGCCGCAGCGGTCGCCGGAGCCGCGCTCATCGTGGTCGCGCTCCTGGTCAAGCGGGGAGGTGGCAGCCATAAAGAGTAGCTGGCAGCCCCACAGAGAGCGGGGCGAGACGTAGCGAAGTAGATGCTAAGACACAGACAGACAGATTTAGATCAATTGGAATTCGAGCAGAAAGCAGAGGAAAAGAAGATGAGCATGAGCAAGAACATCGCACGCCTGGCAGTAACCGCCGGCCTCACAGCAGCGCTGAGCTTCGGCGGCGTCATGGCGCCAGTCACGATGGCGTTTGCTGCTGAGGGCGGCTCAACTGTGACGTTCAGTGATTCCGATTACGCCAAGTCGTCTACCTACAAGGGCATTCAGATCTTCAAGGCTAAGGTGACTACGACTAACGGAACCACGACGGTGAGCGGCATCGAGTGGGCCGGCGCCGATACGACTGAGCAGAGAGCGATCCAGCAGGCTGTTGTTAGTGCAATTCAAACTGAAAAAAGCGATTACAACAGCACGAACGCTCAGGATGCAGCCGACTATCTGAGTGCAAATGCCCGCGTCTCGGGGACGTCCGAGCAAGTCAAAAACGATAATGTACTGAGTCTGATTGCTGCCAATCTTGAAAAGAACAATACGCTTACTTGGAAGGAAACGTCGGCAAACAGTGCCCAGCTTACTGATCTCTCTGCTGGTTACTGGCTGTTCCTTACTAAGACGCCTGGTAAGCCTGACGGAAAGTCTACCGACGCGTTTACGGCTCCTGTGTATGCTGTGATTGACGGCACCAACGCAACAACCATTAAGCCCAAGAAGAGCGTCCCCACGGTCGAGAAGAAGATCCTCGATGATGCTGACGCTGCGAAGGATATCAAGAGCTCAAGAGCATGGAAAGACGTTGCTGACTCCCAGATCGGCCAGGAGGTGAACTACAAGCTCACCGGCAAGATTGCCAGCAACTACGCCACCTTTGACGCGTATGCTTACAAATTCACCGATAATCTTTCGACGGGTCTGGATTATGTCGGTAACTCAGTCGAGGTGTACGCCCTGAACAACAACACCTACACTAAGATTAGCTCGACTTCCTATACGGTTAGCTTCCAGAATCAGAAACTTACCGTTGACTTTCCTGTTGACAACAACGGTAATAAGGGTTTGAAGTCTGCCATTGCTGACGGTACTGGCACCCTCAGCATTGATGAGAACACCGAGATCGTTGTCTTCTACAAAGCCAAGCTTAACAAGAACGCTGTTATCGGCAACAACACCGCAGCGAACACCGTGGGTGGCAACCCCAACACCGTCACGCTCACGTACTCCAATAACCCGTATGGCATTGACACGGGCGAGACGATCGGGGACACCGTCGCCGACTTCGCCTTCAAGCTCAATCTTAAGAAGGTCGACCAAGGCACTGAGAAGGGTCTTGGAGGTGCTGTGTTCACTATCCAGTCTAACGATGATAATACCCAGGGTCAGTACATCGCTTCGAAAGACGACGCTAACGCTCACGTTGTCGCGGGCCAGCTCGTGTCTGTTACCAATCCCAACGAGCTTCCCGAGTATGTTAAGTTTACGTCCAGTAGTGATGAAAGCAACAAGGGAATGATTGAGGTCAAGGGCCTTGATGCTGGCTCCTATACGGTGACCGAGATTGCTACCCCCGACTCCAATTATAAAACTACGGCCGACCCCTTCACCTTTACCATCAGCCCGACCTATAACGACTTGAAGACGAAGGTGACGACCCTTGAGGCAAAGGTGTCTGAGGCAGACAAGAAACGCACCGACATCGCCTTCGGTGAGCTTGACGGCAATGCCGGCGACAACAAGTTGAACGGTACTAACGGTGCCGCCGTCAACGCCGCTGCCGGTGAGGTCACCATCAACGTCGGCAACGCCAAGTCCGTGGGCCTCCCCCTCACCGGCCTTAATGGCGTGACCTTCACTTGGATCGCTGGTGGCGCGGTGCTGTGCATCGGCGTGGCTCATCTCATCCGTAGCCGTAAGCAGGCTGAGGAGTCCGAGCAGGAGTAACGCTTACTCTCCCATCCCTTTGGCAGGTGGGATGTGATGGCCATGAGACTTGCGGACACTTTTCTCGTCCATCGACGTTCTAGCTTTGCCTTTCTCTTTTCGGGGCAGACTCCGCGCTGGAGTTTGCCCCGTTCTTTTTGGACAACACAGGCAGCCTGTTAGCGTCGGAATAATTTAGCCAAATATAGTCGGCCGAGATTGACCAATCCCGGCCGACCCATTTTAGCCAACACGCCCGCATCTATGTCTTTCCTATCGCTTCCCTACATCCCCTC
>DBGFLF010000152.1:0-5773 GCA_048528725.1 Collinsella sp. | reverse complement strand
ACATCAATTCCCGGCATGCCCCGCGCAGGCAGGCCACGCTGAACGACGGGTCCGCGGCCCGGCAGGACGAATGACGCGCTTCGGCACAGGCCATGCCGAAACGCGTCACGCAAGCAAAGGAAGGAAGCCAACATCACATGAGCATCATCGCAGCACGCATCGACAACCGCCTGCTACACGGCATAGTGGCAACCCAGTGGGTACCCGAGTTCCGTCCGCAGCGTCTCATGGTCATCGATGACATCGTCGCCAACGACCCGACCAAGAAGGCCGCCATGCGGATGGCAAAGCCCTCGGGAGTCGCCCTCTCCATTATCAACAAGGAGACGGCTCTCACGAACTATCGGGCGGGCAAGTACGACGACCACACGGTCTTCATCGTGGCGCGAGACCCCCAGACCATCCTCGACGTCATACAGACGGGCCAGGTTGTTCCCACACTCGTGGTCGGAGGCACAGTCTTTCCCGAAGAGGGGTCAGACGCCGTCCAGGTGAGCAGTCGCGCCTACGTCACCAAAGACGAGCTGCCCGCATATCGAGCGATTGCTGGCACCGGCTGCGACATCACCGTTCGCTATGTGCCGGCCGACAAGCCCGTAGAGCTCTCCAGCATCATCACGCTTTAGCAAGGGAGTGAACTTATGACACCATCCATCATCCAGATAGCCGTCGTTACACTCATCGCCTTCATCTACGGAGCCGAGAAGAACGCGGGACAAATTCTCACGAACATGTCCGTCACGCCAGCATGGTTCGTCGGACTTGCGCTCGGCGACCCCGTAACCGGCCTCGCCGTCGGCGCCATCGTCCAACTCATGAGCCTGGGCGTGGCGGCCATGGGAGGAGCCTCCGTCCCCGACTATCCCACTGCCGCCATCATTGGCGCCGTCGTTGCCATCACCTCGGGTCAGGAGGCGAGCGTCGGCGTTGCCGCCGGAATCGCAGTCGGCATGCTCGGCCTTCAGCTCGACGTCATCGCCAAGACGGCAAACGGCTTCCTCGGGCGTACCTCGCAGCGCTTTGCCGAAGAGGGCAAGTACTCGCAGATGAAGAGCGTACTTTTCCTCGGTCCGGTCTTCTATGGCCTTACGGCGGCCATCCCCACGTTTGCCGTACTGCTCTTTGGCGCCGATGCCGTCAACGCTTTCCTCTCCGTCATGCCCTCCTGGTTCACGACCGGCCTCTCCATCGCCGCCGGTATCCTCCCCGTCGTCGGCCTTGCGATGCTTCTGTCCTTCATGCCAATGAAGAAATTCATCGCCTACGCCATCGTTGGCTTCGTTCTGGCCGCCTACCTGCAGATAAGCATTCTCCCCATTGCCCTGCTCGGTGCCGCCGCGGCCATCGAGTACTACAAGTCGCACAGCAATCCGTCCGTAAACGCCCTCGACGCTGGAGGTCTGGAAGATGAGTAACGAAGTTAACGCCACCAAGGCAAACGAAGCGCCAACCCGCCTGGCAGACGGAACGTACCAGCCAGTCCTCACCGTTTCCGATCTCGACCGTTGCGGCCGCCGCTGGATGCTCGGCGCGTCCATCTATAACTATGAGTCCCAGTGTGCCCCGGCGGTCATGTTCGCAACCGAACCCGCCCTGCGCAAGATCTATGCAGGAGACGAGGAGGGCTACCGCAGGTCACTTCTGAGCACCTATCGCTATTACAATGCGACTCCCCAGGTAAGCGGCCTGCTCCTCGGCGCCGGCCTAGCCTTGGAGGACAAGGGGCACAATGACGCCATCGACGCGGTCCAAGACCTTAAGATTGGCCTCATGGGCTCCCTCTCAGGAGTCGGCGATACGATCTTCGCCATCCTCATTCCCACCATCTTCGGCTCCATCGCCGCCTACATGGGACAGGCGGGAAACCCCGTCGGCGTGCTTCTCTGGCTCGCCGTCGCCATCGCCATCTTCGTATGGAAGCTCTTTGACTGGCGCATAGGCTATAAGTTCGGCGACAAGCTCTTCACGACCCTTGCCGAGAAGATGTCCGTTTTCACCGAGTCGACGTCGGCACTTGGCATGATGGTCGTCGGTGCGCTCATCCCCACCGTCATCAAGGTCTCGTGTGGTCTCACGTTCACCATGGGTGACGTCACGCTCGACGTCCAGACGGGCATCCTCGACCAAATCATGGTCGGCATGCTGCCCGTAATAGCCACAGCCATCGTCTACGCCCTCGTCAAGCGCAAGGTCAGCATCAACAAGATTGTCCTCGGCATCCTCATCATCTCGTGGGTGTGCGCGGCTTTCGGCATTCTTGCTGCCTAGCCTAGGGCTAGACCAACCCACAAAGGACGCATTATGAGGCACATCATCATTGCATCGCACTACGGCCTGGCAGCCGGACTCGGAGACACGCTCAAGGCCATCATAGGACCGGGGCACGACATCAGGGTTGTCTGCGCGTTTACAGACGAAACCCCGCTCGAGGAGAAGCTCGCCAGCGCATTCGAGGGCATCGCCGAAGATGACGAGACCCTCGTTCTCACCGACATCCTTCAGGGCAGCGTAAACCAGCTCGTAGCCTGCTCGGCTCCGCGAGGCGCGTTCATAGTGACCGGCGTAAACCTTCCCGTGGCCCTCGAGCTCTCGCTCCACGCCGGACAGCTTACTCCCGATGTGGTGAGGCATGTCGTCACCCAAGCCAAAGAGCAGCTCGTCTACCTCGGAGATCTTACTCCGGACGTTGACGAAGAAGACGAATAGGAAAGACGCGACAGTAAGGAGGACGAGACATGCGCAAAGTCCCGACCAATAACCAGCACCTGTTCTACCAACCGAAGGACGTGTGGGTGGGAGACGTCATGCCCTTCGGCAAGGACGGCACGTTCTATCTATACCACCAGCGTGACACGCGCGACCCCGCTCCGCTTGCCGAAGGACAGCCCTTTGGGTGGTCGCTCGCGACCACCCAGGACTTCGTGACGTACCAGGAACACGGAACGGCGATCCCCCACGGCGGAGAAGACGACCAAGACCAGTTCATCTACGCCGGAACCGTTTACGAGGCAAAAGGGGAGGTACGCGCTTTCTATACTGGGTTCAACCGCAACTACCTGCGAGAAGGCAAAACGTCCCAGGTGCTCATGCAGGCGAAGGCCTGCTCGGATGATTATGCGACGTGGAAAAAGACGGGCGTTGCAGTAGAGCTCACGCCTCAGCCAGGATACGATGGGCGCAACTGGCGCGACCCTTTCGTAATATGGGATGACGACCGGAAGGAATACCTCCTCGTACTGGGCACGCGTAAGGGAGACGACCCCTCCAAAACCCTCCAAACTGGCAGGCTCGTTCACTTTACGTCGAAGGACCTCGAGCACTGGCAGTTCAAGGGCGACTTCTGGGCCCCCGGCCTCTACACCATGTTCGAAATGCCAGACATTTTTAAAATTGGCGATTGGTGGTACCTGGTCTACTCTGAGTACAGCGACGAGAACAAGATCGTCTACCGCATGAGCCGCGATCTCTACGGTCCGTGGGAGAAGCCGAGAGATGACGCCTTCGACGGGAGGGCGTATTACGCCGGACGGACCGCCTTCGACGGATCGCGCAGGATTCTGTCCGGCTGGGTCCCCACGCGCGAGAACGACGATGACCGGGCCAACTGGCTTTGGGGTGGCTCGTTTATGCCCCATGAGGTGTACCAGCGCCCCAATGGCACCCTCGGCGTTCGCCCTCCCCAAAGCATAAAGGATGCGTTCGAGTGCCCTGATGCCGTCCCGGATATCGAGCTTCGCGGAGACCACGAACGAACGGAGTGCGTAATCACCGAAAACGCAGGCGAGATCTTCTGCTTCGAGGCAGACGTGACGTTCAGGGACGCTTGCGACTTCTCAATTCGAGCCTACAAGAATCTCGAGACCGACGAGTCGTACGAATACCGCTTCGACCTCGACGCGAATCGGCTCTCGTTCGACAAGAGCCCCTGTTACAAGTGGTTCCGCGTAATGGATAAGGGGCTTTGGAGGCCAGTCTGGCTCGAGTCCGGGCGTTCTTACCACCTGCAGCTCATCGTTGACGACAACATCCTCGTCCTCTACCTCGACGGTACCGCACTCACGACACGCGTCTGCGAGAAGTTCGGCCACTCGCTTGCTGTTACGGTAACGAATGGCGAACTCAAACTGTCCAACATAGCCTTGGCGAAGGGGCTGCGCGAACAGGAAAAGTAAGCCAGTGAACCTCGTCGCCACAGCGACTCCCCCAGCAAAACACGCGAACAACGGGTCCGGCCGCATTCCGGCGACCGGACTCGTCCTGTGCCCTGATGGCACATGGCCCCGGGCTGCCGACAGCGAGGCGGCCTTAGGGGCCTCGCCTACAGATTCCTGAGTGCGTCGACGAGGGAGACCTTGCCCGCGGTGACCTCGTCGGCCTGCTTGATGACCTTTGCGGGCACGACGGCCACCACAGCGCCGGCGGCAGAGTCGATTCGAGCGATGTGGTCAGAGACGGAGCGAACGGCGAGCCGCTTGCCGACAGGGAGGCAGTCAAAGGTGGCAAAGCGCACTCCTACGGTTGGGATACGCCCGTGAGGCGCTCGGCGGACAGCGCTGTTGCCGCTCGCTGTGTCGAGCGCAGGTGTCGAGAAGTCGCCATATGCCACTACAGATGTATCATGGAGTGCCGAAGTTCACGTGCCCGTGACAAAACGCGGGCGCCAACCCGTCCCGAGCACCACCCCGCCCGTAAGGTGTGGGACGAAAGGAGGACCAGCCGCATGAACATCCCCGAGACACAGAAAGACCTGCTTGCCTACCTCGATCGCATCACGCGCGAGCTTGGCAGCACGCGGGGCGGGCGCATCCAGAACCGTCTCGACCACTTCACCACGGCATCTATAACCGACTCGCTCGCCATCTCGCGCAGCCTGGCAAGTCAGTATCTCAACGAGCTCGTGCGCGCTGGCCTCGTGGTGAAAGCAGGGGCACGACCGGTGTGCTACTTCCACCGCCGCTCCCTCGAACGCTTCTTCCAGTCTCGCATTGAGCGTAGCACCTACCCTTCGGTCGAGCAGCTCTTCGCCACGCTCGGAAACGGCGAGCGACTCGACTTTGACCGCGCAATCGGTCACGAGCTGAGCCTTGCGCCCTGCATCAGCCAGCTCTGCGCCGCGCTCAAGTACCCGCCAGCTGGCCTGCCCATTCTGCTCTGTGGCGCCTCGGGAACCGGCAAGGGTCTACTCGCCGAACTTGCCCTCGAATACGGCAAGAACGTCGGCGTCCTGCAGCAGGAAGCCAAGCTTGTGAGCATCGACTGCTCGCATTACGCAGACGATGCCCGCGCGCTCACTCACGACCTGTGCGCAGATGGCGGGCCTGCAGATCGGGCGAGCGGCGGCATCGTTTATCTCAAGGACGTCGACGCCCTCTCACCCGCTGCCCAGGACGCGCTCTTGGAGTGGGCCTCCGCACAGGCGGGCGCCATTGTGCCAGCCCCTGCTGTGCGCCTTATCTTTGCCACCTCAAACGAGGCAGACAGTACCGAGTGCCGCAGCCTCACGCGTCGCATCCCCATGTCCGCCCAGGTGCCGTCTCTGCGCGAGCGCACCCAGGAGGAGCGTGAGGAACTGACTCTCCACTTCCTCAAGGAGGAGGGCCGACGCATAGGACGCGACATCCTCATAAGTCGCGGAGCCTTCCGAGCCCTCGCCGGCACCAACTTCGAGGAGAACGTACGCGGCCTGCGCGACTGCATCACCAACTGTTGCGCCGAGGCCTATCTAGACACGAAGGGTGACAGCCTGGAGATTCGCACCTACCAGCTTCCCTCC
>DBGFLF010000151.1:0-2244 GCA_048528725.1 Collinsella sp. | reverse complement strand
GTCATGCTCATCGTCGTCTCCATGGTGGCCTATATCCTGTTCGAGGGCATCTCGACGCTGTTCCAGCCGGGCTTTCTCACGGAGCCGTCGCGCGCCAACGGAACGCAGGGCGGCGTGTTCTACCAGCTGTTCGACTCGTTCTATCTGCTGTTGATCACCCTGGTCATCTCGGTGCCCATCAGTCTGGGCGGAGCGGTCTTCCTGGTTGAGTACGCGCCGAACGGCCCTATCCGCGACATCGCCTCTACCGCCATCGAGACGCTGTCCTCGCTGCCTTCCATCGTCGTCGGCATGTTCGGCTTTCTGGTGTTCTCGGTGCAGCTGGGCTGGAAGTACTCCATCATCTCCGGCGCCGTCGCTCTCACCATGTTCAATATCCCCATCCTGGTGCGCGTGATTCAGCAGGCGCTCGAGGACGTGCCACAGGCCCAGCGCGATGCATGCCTGGCCATGGGCCTTACCCGCTGGGAGGCCACGCTGCACATCCTGATTCCCGAGGCCATGCCCGCCATCGTGACCGGCATCGTGCTTTCGGCCGGCCGCGTCTTTGGCGAGGCCGCGGCGCTGCTCTTTACCTCGGGCATGAGCTCGCCGGTGCGTCTGAACTTCTTGAGCTTTAACCTGTCGAGCCCCACCTGCGCCTGGAACGTGTTCCGCCCCGGTGAGTCGCTCGCCGTGCACATCTACAAGATCTATGGCGAGGGCAGCCCCGAGGCCCAGCAGATCGTCTGGGGCACCGCCGCACTGCTGATGATCTGCGTGCTGTTGTTTAACGTAATCGCCCGCATCGTGGGCAAGCAACTGGCAAGGAAGATGACGGCCGAATGAGCGAGATGAATGCAACGCCCGCAACCGAGGCGGCCACGTCCGAGACCCAGGACTTTCTGTCGAGTGTGGGGGAGAGCGAGAAGCGCGTTCGCGTGAGCGGCAGGGCCGTGAGCGACGAGGTCGTGCTCTCCACCAAGGACGTCAACGTGTACTATGGCGACCACCATGCCCTGCACAATACGTCGCTCGACTTTCACAAGGGCGAGATCACGGCGCTCATCGGGCCTTCGGGCTGCGGTAAGTCGACCTTCTTGCGTAGCCTCAACCTTATGAATCGCGAGATTCGCGGCTGCCGCGTGGAGGGCGAGATCAACTACCGCGGGCGCAACGTGAATACCAAGACCGAGAACACCTACGAGCTGCGCCGCTCCATTGGCATGGTGTTCCAGCAGCCCAACCCGTTCCGCAAGTCCATTCGCGACAACATCACGTTTGCGCCCAAGCGCCACGGCATCACCGACCGTGACGAGCTCGACCGCATGGTCGAGGAAAGCTTACGCGGCGCGGCGCTGTGGGACGAGGTCAAAGACAAGCTCGATAAGAGCGCCTATGCGCTTTCGGGCGGTCAGCAGCAGCGTCTGTGCATCGCGCGCACGCTGGCGCTCAACCCCGACGTGATTCTGTTCGACGAGCCCTGCTCGGCGCTCGACCCCATCTCGACGCTGGCGATCGAGGACCTCATGTCATCGATCGTGGCCGACCGCGCCATCGTTATCGTGACGCACAACATGGAGCAGGCGTCGCGCGTGTCCAACCGCACGGCGTTCTTCTACATGGGCGATATGGTCGAGTACGACGAGACTGACGAGATTTTCCAACGGCCCAAGGATAAGCGGCTGAATGATTACCTCACCGGCATGTTCTCCTAGTCCGGGACATGCTTGAGGCCTGCAGCGGCCACGGTTGCCGCAGGACTGATTGGAGAGGCGGGTCATCTCTTGCGGGAGATGGCCCGCCTTTTGCTCTGCGACCGAAACGACCACCACAAAGGGGACAGGCGCCTTCGTGGTGGTTTGGGGTGGGGCTCGCTGCTATCATGGACAACGTTGAATTTCTACGAAGGAGCAGGGCATATGGCGATTCTTTTGGGATGCGATTCCGTCAGCCTAGAGTTTCCCACCAAGCATATTTTCGATAGCGTGACGCTCGGCGTGGGCGAGGGCGACCGCATTGGTATTGTCGGTAAAAACGGCGACGGCAAGTCGACGCTGCTGAGCGTGCTCGCCGGCACGCTGGAGCCCGACGACGGACGCGTGACGCACCGCCGCGGCACGACGATCGGTCTGCTCGGCCAAAAGGACAACCTGGTCGATACTGATACCGTGCATCATGCCGTTGTGGGCGACGCCCCCGAGTACGAGTGGGCGTCGAGCCCCCGCACGCGCCAGATCCTCGCCGGCCTCATCAGCGATGTGC
>DBGFLF010000150.1:0-1736 GCA_048528725.1 Collinsella sp. | reverse complement strand
AGGTTTATTTTGGTAGGTTTTATCAGGGGAAACGACATTTGCCCATATAAAACCGACCAAAATAAACCTGTCCCTAAATGGCAGGCCCCGCGGTGGTTGCCGCGGGGCCTGAATTCAAGCTATTTACCCGTAGATGCGTTTGGGCTGCTCTTCGCCCTTTACGGAGGCTTCGGTCACGATGACCTTGGAAACACCTTCCTCGCTGGGGAGGTCGAACATCGTCTGCTGCAGCACGTCCTCGCAGATGGAGCGCAGGCCGCGGGCGCCGGTCTTGCGGGCAAGCGCCATGCGGGCGATCTCGTGCAGGGCGGCGTCCTCAAACTCAAGCTCAACGTCCTCGAGCTGGAACATCTTGCGGTACTGACGCACCACGGCGTTCTTGGGCTCGGTCAGGATCGACACCAGGTCGTCCTCGTCGAGCGCCTGCGTCTGGGTGACGACAGGCGTACGGCCCACGAACTCGGGGATCATGCCAAAGGCGTTGAGGTCCTGCGGAAGCACCTGACGCAGCAGGTCGTTCTCGTCGACCGAGGTGGGACCTGCGATCTCGGAGTTAAAGCCCACGCCCTTGTTGCCCACACGGTCGGCGATGATCTTGTCCAGACCCACAAAGGCACCGCCGCAAATGAACAGGATGTTTGTCGTGTCGATCTGCAACAGTTCCTGCTGGGGATGCTTACGGCCGCCGGTGGGCGGAACGCTTGCCACCGTGCCCTCAAGAATCTTAAGCAGTGCCTGCTGAACGCCCTCGCCCGAGACATCGCGGGTGATGGAAAGGTTCTCGGCCTTGCGGGCGATCTTGTCGATCTCGTCCACGTAGATAATGCCGACCTGCGCGCGCTCGATATCGCCATCGGCGGCGTTGATGAGCTTGAGCAGGATATTCTCCACGTCCTCGCCCACGTAACCGGCCTCAGTGAGCGCGGTGGCGTCGGCGATGGCAAACGGCACCTCGAGGATGCGTGCGAGCGTCTGGGCCAGCAGGGTCTTACCGGTACCGGTAGGACCGAGTAGCAAAATATTGGACTTGGCGAGCTCCACCTCGTCCATATCGTCGTCGAACTGGCCGCCCATACCGTCAGCCTCGTCAAAGGCCGAAAGCGCAGCGCCGCCCTCAATCACGCGGCGATAGTGGTTGTACACGGCAACCGACATGGCGCGCTTGGCGTCCTCCTGGCCCATTACATAGGCCGAGAGCTCGTCATAGATCTCGTGCGGCGTCGGCACGCGCGTGATGACCTGACGGTCGTCCTCGAGCTCAAAGCCCTCGGTCTCGGGGTCCACGGCGGGCTGGGATGCAGCCTGACCGTGGTCGTTGAGGAAGCCCGGCAGCTTGCCGTTACGGGCAGCGTCCATAAAGTCCGAAGCCAGCGACTCCTCCAAAATCTCGGAGCAGGCGGCGACGCACTCGTCACAGATAAAGATGTTGGTCGGACCCTTTACGAGGCGACGGACCTGGCCCTGCTCTTTTCCGCAGAAGGAGCAGCGGATAGGGTTGCCGTTCTCGTCGAAGCCGTCCTGCATGTTACCGGCCATCCTAGGCGTCCTTCGCGGCGAGGTCGCGCGAGGTGACAATACGGTCGATTAGGCCGTAGTCGAGGGCCTCGACAGCCGTGAGGTAGTTGTCACGCTCGGTATCGGCCTGAACCTTCTCGATGGGCTGGCCCGAGGCGTCGGACAGGATCTGGTTGAGCTCACGGCGGGTCTTCTTGATCTCCTCGGCCACGATCTCGATC
>DBGFLF010000149.1:0-6334 GCA_048528725.1 Collinsella sp. | reverse complement strand
GGAGCCCGGCTGCGAGCTTATCTTGGTCGAGCGCGTGCGCACGGCCGACGGCATCCCCGTCATGCTTGAGAACAACGCCTTTGTGCTCGCCGACCATCCCTACCTGCAGACGCTGGCCGATGAGGACCTCACCGATAACTCAATCTTTGCGCTCGTCGCCGAGCATTCGGGTCGCGCGCCGCTCAAGTCCGACCCCTGCACCGTGGAGATTGCGCTGGCGGATGCCCAGGCGGCCCCGCTGCTGGAGGTGCCGGTCGGCGAGCCGCTCTTCTATATGGAGGCCTACTTTACCGACGCCGGCGGGCGCCCTCTACTGCTCGGCCGCCAAAAGATCGTGGGCTCGCGCTACGTCTTCGACATCTAACGTCCACAGATAGAACAACATAGAACAAATTTGCCGGGATGACTTCACGGGCGTTGTTACACGTGTTATAAATAGGACAACATAGAACGACAGCAGGTACGAGCAGCCGTCGCCAAAAGCCGCCACACAAGGAGGAACTTCAGCATGAACGCACACGATCTGATTCAGGAAATTATCGAGCGCAAGGGTAAGGTCGAGAACGTCTTTTGGATCGCTTGTGGCGGTTCGATGATCGACCTGATGCCGGCCAACGAGCTGCTCAAGCGCGAGGCCACCACGTTTACCTCGACGGTCTACACGGCACGCGAGTTTTGCCTGATGGCCCCCAAGAGCCTAGGGCCGAAGTCGCTCGTTATTGCCTGCAGCCACAGCGGCAACACGCAGGAGGTCGTCGACGGCTGCGAGATGGCGCTGGCCGCCGGCGCCGAGGTCGTTGCCCTCACCGACTGCGAGGGCTCCAAGATCGACAACGGTAAGTGGACCACCTGGGTCTACCCCTGGGGCGAGGGCGTGTCGCAGGCCGAGGTGCCTCAGGGTATCGGCGCTCTGATCGCCGCCGAGCTGCTCGACCAGCAGGAATGCTACGAGGCGCTCGCCGACATGTACGAGGGCCTCAAGCAGATGGATGCGCTGTTGCCCGCCGCCCGCGAGAAGGTCAACGCCGAGCTGGGCGCCCGCTTTGCCGAGCTCTGCCAGCAGCACAAGTTCTTCTATATCCTGGGCTCCGGCCCCAACTTTAGCCAGACCTACGCCATGGCCATCTGTTCGCTCATGGAGATGCAGTGGCAGCACTGCTGCTACATCCACTCCGGCGAGTACTTCCACGGCCCGTTCGAGGCCACCGAGCCCGGCGTGTTCTACTTTGTGCAGCTTGGCGCGGGCGAGTGCCGCCCCATGGAGGAGCGCGCTCTTGCGTTCCTCAACACGCACACCGATACGATTATGGTGCTCGACGCGCTCGAGTACGGCGTGGGCGACGTACCCGCCAGTGTGCGTTCGTACCTAGAGCCGATCTTCTTCTACAACATGAGCTGCGAGCTGCGCGCCGCCCGCGGCAAGGTCTTCGACCACAGCCCCGAGGTTCGTCGCTACATGGGCATCGAGCAGTACTAATATACCGGGAATAACCTCTCACGACGGGGTCTGCGCTGTGCGCGGGCCCCGTTTTGCGTTGTGGCGGCCGGATTCGTGTCTGCGCGAAAACGAAGGTGAATACTTTTCCGCGAAGTGAACGACCTATTTTGGACCCCCGAAGCATCCACACTTTTTGACGCCAAATCTGCAGGGAAAACTCGACGAAACCGCAGGAAACGGCGTCCGAAAAGTGTCGATGCTTCGGGGGCTCGTTTTTACTCGTTCACTTCGCGGAAAAGTATTCACCTTCGATTCGCAAGGGCACTGCGTGAGTCAAAAAAGCGGGCCGCGCCGGGGATTTTCGGCGCGGCCCGCTTGGCATCGCGTTTAGATTCGCAAGGTTGCGGCAGCCAGCGGCCTACTTTGCGTCGTAGGCCTCGGCGTCCCACCAGTCGAGCTGGGCGATGTTGTCGCGGATGTGCTGGCAGCTCTTGTGGAAGCCCTCGAGCTCGTACTCGGACAGGTCGAGCGTGTAGACCTCCTCGACGCCCCCGGCGCCGATCACGCACGGCAGGGAGGTAAAGATGCCCTCCTCGCCATACTGGCCGGTCATGAGCGTGGAGGCGGAAAGCACGGCGTGCTCGTTGTGCAGCACGGCGGCGCAGACGCGCGCGGCGGAGTTGGCGACGGCGTACTCGGTGCACTGCTTGCCCTGGTAGGTCACATAGCCGCCCTTGCGCGCGAGCTCCTCGACCTCCATGTGGTCAAAGGCGTACTTGTCGGGGTTCTCGGCCTGAAGCTCGTTGAGGCTCTTGCCGGCGATGGTCGCGGCCTTAAAGGCAGCCAGCTGGCTAAAGCCGTGCTCGCCAATCATGTAGGCGTCGATGGACTTGGGGCTCACGCCGACCTTCTTGGAGATCTCGGTGCGCAGGCGGGCGGAATCCAGACCGCAGCCCGAGCCGATGATCTTCTTGGGATCGTAGCCGGTCAGGTGCCACAGCTCGGTGCACACGACGTCGCAGGGGTTGGAGATGCTCACGAAGATGCCGTCGAAGCCGGCGTCGACGATGCGCTTGGCAAAGGAGCGGGCGGCGTCGGTGGTAAAGAACAGCTCGCCGTCGCGGTTGCCAGCGGCCAGCGCGACCTTACCGGCGGCGTTGACGATGACGTCGCAGCAGGCCAGCTCTTCGTAGTGGTCGTAGCAGTTGACGATTTTGGTGTTGTACGGGACAAACGAAAGGGAGTCGCGCAGGTCCTGGACCTCGGACGTCACCTTGGCCTCGTTGATATCGCACAGGTACAGCTCATCAGCAATGCCCTGCATGAGCAGGCTGTTGGCGACATGCGCTCCTACGTGGCCCTGGCCGACCACACCGATCTTACGCGTCTGGTACATATATGTATCCTTTCGGCCGAGTTTTTCGCGTCGAACCATTGTAGCGTCCTGCTGCTACTTTGCTAGGCTAAAGTGCCGTAGATTTTTGGGACATGCCTTAATCTCTACTTTTGGAGTGATTTGGGCCGCTGGCGGCATCGCTGGGCGATACACTCGCGCGGATGGGGCTGCTCGTTGTACCATAACTGCAACTGACTCGTAAGGAGCATCCATGCCCATTCGCATCCCCGACGCCCTCCCTGCCGCCGCGCAGCTCGAGAGCGAGAACATCTTTGTCATGACCGAGTACCGCGCGCTGCACCAGGACATCCGTCCGCTGCGCGTGCTCATCCTCAACCTCATGCCCACCAAGATCGCTACCGAGACGCAGATCATGCGCAAGCTCTCCAACACGCCGCTGCAGGTGGAGGTGGACCTGCTGCGCACCAAAACGCACGAGGCCACGCACGTGAGCGCCGGCCACCTGGAGACGTTCTACCGCACGTTCGACGACATCCGCGATATCCACTACGACGGTCTGATCATCACGGGCGCGCCGGTGGAGCAGATGCCGTTCGAGGAGGTCGACTACTGGCCCGAGCTCTGCCAGATCATGGATTGGTCCACCACGCACGTGCACTCTACGCTGCACATTTGTTGGGGCGCGCAGGCCGGTCTGTACCATCATTACGGTATCCAGAAGTATGACCTGCCGGCAAAGGCGAGCGGCGTGTTCGAGCATTATCTGGTGAAGCCGCAAAGTCCGCTGGTCCGCGGCTTTGACGACCGTTTCTATGCCGTGCATTCGCGCAACACCGAGGTGCACCGCGAGGACGTGGAGGCCGAGCCGCAGCTTGAGGTCGTGGCTGTGTCCGACGAGGTGGGCCTGTACATCGTCAAGTCGACCGACAGCCGTCGCTTCTTTGTCTTTGGCCATCCCGAGTACGATACCGACACGTTGCGTCTGGAGTACGAGCGCGACGTTAAGCGCGGGCTCAACCCTCAGGTGCCGGCACATTACTTCCCGGGCGACGACCCCACCGCCGAGCCGCGCAACGTCTGGCGCAGCCAGGCTCAGCTGTTCTACACCAACTGGCTCAACTACTACGTCTACCAGACCACGCCCTACGACCTGGCCCGCGCCGGCGAGGAGCACTAGGCTGCGGCTGTGGCTGCTGCCGTGACGTGACGAGTGAGGATATCCGGACACACGAGCGTGGATTATCGGACACACGAGCGTGGCTTTTCGGACGTTTACAAATCGAGCGTGGATAATCTCCCACTTTTGGCCGAGGAAGGGGCTCAAAGCGGGAGATTATCCACGCTCATTTATTTAGGTATGTAGATGCCGATGGCTCGGCTAAGAGACGGTGCGTGAAGAGGCCAAGTCGCATTCGGCGTAGTCTCGTATCTCGACGGGTTTTTCTTTCTGATAATCCGATGGACACAGGCATCTAAATGTGGAGACAGGGACCTCTCGGTAAGGCTTCTACCTGCAGATATAAGTCATCAGCCTAAAACGTCCAAAACCGTCAAGTATTTGGTCAGCGCCCGGACAGCATTTGGTCAGACTTCGCATGAAACCGTCTGATACGTTTGCGCCGTTCCAAGAGTTGGGAGGCGACATGGGAAACATGACGGCGAATCAAAGACTTGCAAGTCACATTAAAGCATGCGAACAGCAGATGAGTTGCGTGTACGCGCGCACGGCGGCGGAGGCAAAGCAGATTGAGCGGCGTGTTGCGGCGGGAAGTCTAGAGGCGGTCATGCCGGGGCTGTATGCGCGTCCGGATTATTGGTCCGAGCTCAAGTTTCGGCAGCGTTATCTGCATCGGGTACGGGCCCTTGCGCAAAAGCATCCCGACTGGACGTTTTGCTCCTATACGGCGGCTGTTATCTATGGCCTTTCGGTTTCGCATGCCAATTTGACGCACATCCATATCGCCGCGGCGCCGGCGCAATCGACGACGCCGGGCTCTCAGGTCATTCGTCATCGCTATGCTCGTCAAACACGGGCCACCCAGATGGATATCGCCGTAACCGATATCGATCAAACGATTACGGATTGCTTGGTCGATGCATCGTTTGTCGAGGGACTGATCATCGCGGATTCGGCGCTCCATGAGCAACTTTTGTCGAAGGAGCATCTCGTTGAGACTGTCGACAAGCTTGGCCTGAATCGTCGCGGTGTTGTGACGGCGCGCAGGGTTGCACGATGTGCCGATGGGCTGTCGGAAAGCGGCGGCGAGTCCAAGGCGCGTGCCCTGATGATCGAGCGCGGCTGGCAGACGCCGGAGTTGCAAGTTGAGCTGTTCGACCCGGTTGAGCCGGGACGACCGTATCGCGTCGACTACTTGTGGCGCGTGGGCGACCGGCTGATTATCGGGGAGTTCGACGGATTTGTTAAAAGCGAGAAGGCGGCGGAGGAGGGCAAGCTCGCGAAGACGCAGTTCGATGAGCGCCAGCGCGAGTCGAGGCTTTCGCTGCTTGATAACTGCAAGATCGTGCGCTTGTGCTGGGATGATCTAAGGGATCCGACAAAGTTCGATCGCAAGCTCAAGGTCGCCGGCGTGCCGCGTGCGTGCTGAGGCAGTTGCAGAGCGTTTGGCTGCACAAGCGTGGAAAATCGGACGGACGAGCGTGGATTTTCGGACGCTTGTTGAATGAGCGTGGATAATCTCCCGTTTTTAGCTCGTAAGGGGGCTCAAAGTGGGAGATTTTCCACGCTCATCTTGCGGGTGCGATACAGCGGCGGCTAGGCGCTGACGATGTGGGACAGCGGCAGGTCGTGGGCGTCGGTGGGAACGTGGTCGACACGCTGCTCGTCAAAGGCGATGCCGATGATTTGGCATGCGGGCGAGAGCGTGGGCAGGTAGCGGTCATAGCAGCCGCCGCCGTAGCCCAGGCGCGCGCCGGTGCGGTCGAAGGCTACGAGTGGCACGATAATCATGTCGAGAGCCACGGCAGGCACGGTGGGGAAGCGGCTGCCGTCGATGTCCGTGGCTGCGAAGGCCCGCGTAGGGTGGGCGATAAACGGGGCCTCGGACGTATTGCCGGCAGAGGCTGCCCGCATGCACATGCGCTGGCCATAAGCCATGGCGTCTGTTGCCGAGAGCATGCATGGATAGGCTACACGCCAGCCGCGCGCGGCGGCCGCAGCGGCAAACGCGGCTGGGTCGACCTCGGAACCCATCGCGGCATAGACGGCAACGGTGCGCGGCGCCGCGGCATCCAAGCGATCCAGCAGCTCAACAAGCCGCGCGCATACAACAGCAGACTTCGCCGCCTGAACATCCAAATCAAGAGCATCGCGCCGGGCAATCACCGCCCGCCGCAACTCGGCCTTATTCATCCCAGCCTCATCTCCCAAACCTACCAAAAAGGGACAGGTTTATTTTGGCAGGTTTTATCTGGGCAAACGCGACGGATTCACCCCAAACCACCACAAAGGTGCCTGTCCCCTTTGTGGTGGTTTGGGCTGAATGTTGCGCAACAAGGGCTGCATTTTTGGGTTTACCTTC
>DBGFLF010000148.1:0-3005 GCA_048528725.1 Collinsella sp. | reverse complement strand
CCGCATCGCGTGCCGCTCGACCTGACCGTGGCCTCAGTCGACCGCTTTACCATGGCGCACCAAACCTGCACTTTCCGCGAGCTGCTGGACGGCGATGCCACCACCGAGCAGCTCGTCGTCACCTTCCTTGCCATGCTTGAGCTCGCCAAGCGCGGCTCGCTCACGCTGAGCCAGGACGAGATCTTTGGAACCATTCAAATCAACCGCGTCGAGGGCGCCGAGGCCTATGTGCCCGGCGAGGGCCCCGAGCTCACCGAATAGGAGCCGCAACCATGTCAACCCTTTCCACGCTAGAGGCAAACAGCCTCAAAGGTGCCCTCGAGGCGCTGCTGCTGGTGTCGAGCGACCCGGTGAGTGCGCCCGCGCTGGCTGGTGCGCTGGATATCGCCCCCGGCGAGTGCGCATCGCTGCTCGCCGAGCTCAAGGTTGAGTACGAGGAGGCCAACCGCGGCTTTCAGCTGCGCGAGGTCGCCGGCGGTTGGCGCCTGTTTACGCATCCCGCCTACCACGACGTGGTCGAGGCCTATGTGTTGAGCTGGGACACGCAAAAGCTGTCGCAGGCGGCGCTCGAAACCCTGGCCGTGATCGCATACCACCAGCCCGTAACGCGCGAGGTGGTCAAGGGCATCCGCGGCGTCAACTCAGACGGCGTCATCGCGTCGCTCGTGGACAAGGGTCTGGTGCGCGAGCTCGGCCGTGACCCCGAGCGCGGTCAGGCCATCATTTACGGCACGACCAACGCCTTCTTGGAAAAGTTCGGCCTGCGCTCCACCCGCGACCTACCCGATCTGGAGCAGTTTGCCCCCGACGAGCAGTCGCGCCAGTTTATCCGCGAGCGCCTGAGCGGCCGCAGTATTCAGTCCACGCTCGAGGAGCAAGCCGAGGACCTGGACGAAGAGCGCGAGCTGCTCGATACCGATATTGATGATGTCGAGGCGGTCGGTGGCGAGGAATTCCTGGCCACCGACGACACTGCGGAGGACACGCATGATGAGGACTAACGAAGTAGGGGAGACGTGCACCGCAAGTGCCACGGGCGCCACGACGCCCGCAGGCGACGCCCAGCCCGTCTACCCTCACACCATGCGCCTGCAGCGCTTTTTGGCGCGCGCGGGCGTAGCGAGCCGCCGCGGGTCGGAGGACCTGATGACCGCCGGCCGCGTGACGGTTAACGGCGAGGTTGCGACCGAGCTGGGCACCAAGGTCGATGTCGACCGCGACCACATCGAGGTCGATGGCATGTCCGTCAAGCTCAACCAGGGCGCTGTGTACCTGATGCTCTACAAGCCGACCGGCTACCTCACCACCATGAGCGACCCGCAGGAGCGCCCTTGCGTGGCCGACCTGGTTCCCCGAGACTGCTTTCCGGGCCTGTTCCCGGTGGGTCGCCTGGACCGCGATACAACGGGCCTCTTGCTCTTTACCACCGACGGCGACCTGTCTCAGGACCTGCTGCACCCGAGCAAGCACGTCTACAAGACCTACCAGGCACTCGTTGACGGCGAACTGTCCGACCGCGACCTCACGCCGCTTCGCCGTGGCATCGAGCTCGACGACGGCCTATGCCAGCCGGCAATCTGCCGCGTCATCACCGCACGCGAGGCCGAGGCCGTGGCTCCCCAGGGCGTCAAGCCAGGTACCACCGCCGTGGAGATCATCATCCGCGAAGGTCGTAAAAACCAGGTCAAGCGCATGCTGAGCAAGATTCACCATCCGGTAATCCGTCTGCATCGCTGCAACTTTGCGGGCCTTGAGCTCGAGGGCGTGGCCAAGGGCTCGTGGCGCGAGCTCACCGACCGCGAGGTGCAGATCCTCAAGGCCGGCGGCATCCCGCCCAAGCAGGCGAGCGCCAAGCGCAACGGCGGCAGGCCCCAAGACACGCCCGCCAGCCGCACGCGTCACCATGGCAGCCACGGCTCCGCGCCCAAGCGCAACACCTACCGCGAGCGCTACACGGGCTAGGCAAACTGCCGCGCCCCAACGCCCGCGCATCATACCAGCACGTCAACCACCGAAAGGAAGCATTGCATGATCGTCGCCATCGACGGACCCGCCGGTTCCGGCAAATCCACCATCGCCAAGGAGATCGCCCGCCAGCTGGGCTTTAACAAGCTCGACACGGGCGCCATGTATCGCGCCGTCACCTTCGCCGCGCTCGACCGCGGCATCGACTTGGATAACGAGGCGGCCATCGACGCCCTCGCCGAGCAGATCGAGATTCGCTTTACCAACGGTACCGGCGAGGACACGCGCCTGACCATTGACGGCCAGGACGCTTCGGCCGCCATCCGCACCCCGCAGGTCGACGCCAACGTGTCCAAGGTCTCGGCCTATCCGGGCGTGCGCGCCGCCATGCTCATCCACCAGCGCCGCGCAGCCGAGGACCGCGATATCGTGGCCGAGGGTCGCGACATCGGAACCGTCGTGTTCCCTAACGCGCAGGTCAAGGTCTTCCTGACCGCCGACCCGCGCGAGCGCGCCCGTCGCCGTGTGCTGCAGCGTCACCAAAACGATGCCCAGCCGCTCACGTCCGAGCAGCTCGAGGCCGAGGTCGACGAGACCCTCGACGCCCTTAAGCAGCGCGACAAGCTCGACAGCAGCCGCGAGGTCGCCCCGCTCGTGCCCGCCGAGGACGCCGTGCACGTCGACTCCACCGCTCACACCATCGACGAGGTCGTTCGTATCATCGAGGACCTCATCAACCAAAGGAGGTAGCCCATGCGCCTGTTTAAGCAGACGCCCGAGGACTATTACAACGCCCCCTACGCCGAGTTCCCGGCGCTCATCCGCGGCACCGTTTTCGTGGTCATGGCAATCCTTTGGGCCTTCTCCAAGCTCATGTGGCGTTGGAAGGTCGAGGATGCCGATCTGCTGTTTGAGCGCCAGGACGGCCGCGGCAGCGTGGTCATCTGCAACCACACCTCGATGGCCGAGCTCTTGGCCGTGGAGACGGCGCTGTTCTTTGGGGGACGCCGCATTCGTCCCATCTTTAAGTCCGAGTTCGC
>DBGFLF010000147.1:0-4603 GCA_048528725.1 Collinsella sp. | reverse complement strand
GGCGAGGGCGGCATTTACGACTGGGTACGCGATGGCCTGGGCGACAAATGGGGCGCCCGCATCTCGTACTACTACTGGGTCAACTACCCGCTGTGGATCGCCTCGCTGGCTACCATGTTCCCCGACATTTTGGGCATGGTCTTTGGCGTCGAGTTCAACTTGATCGCCAAGATGGGTATCGATCTTGCCTTTGTGTGGATCGTCTACCTCATGGGCCGCTCCAAGGCGGCCGACTCCGAGTGGGTCCTTAACGGTGGCGCCATCATCAAGGTCGCCGTTGCCGTTATCGTTGGCGCTTTGGGCATTTGGTATGCCATGGAGAACGGTTTTGCGAACGACATGTCCGCTGCCACCTTCCTGCCCGAGCTCACCAACACCAACGCTCTCGGCTACCTGTCGATCATCATCTTTAACTTCATGGGCTTCGAGGTCATCTGCACCATGACCGACGACATGGCCGATCCCGCTCGCGATATCCCCAAGGCTATCATCGTCGGTGGCCTGTCCATCGCCGTGATCTACCTGTTCGCTGGCTTTGGCATCGGCGCCGCCGTGCCGGCCGACTCCATCGATCCCGACTACGGCATGATCGTCGCAGTCCAGACCATGGTGGGCGACTCCATGATCTTTAAGGTCATCTGCATCGCCTTCCTGATCACCCTGTTCGCCAACATGGCCGCTTGGTCCTTCGGCGTTAACTCCGTTGCTCGCTACGCTGCCGAGCACGGCAACATGCCCAAGGTCTTCGCCTCGATGATCTCGGATGACGACATGCCCAACGGCGCCAACCTGGTCAACGCTGTCGTTGCCTCCCTGGTGCTGTGCCTGCAGCTCGTTCCCATCGACGCCATCTCCAACGGTGTCTTCTGGATGCTCTTTGGCACCTCTGTCGTCTTCCTGCTGTTGACCTACATCCCGATGTTCCCGGCGTTCCTCAACCTTCGTAAGAACGACCCCAACCGTGAGCGCATCTTCACGTTCCCGTTTAAGGGCGCCATGATGAAGGTCATGCTGGCCATCCCCTGCATCGAGCTGGTTCTTGCCATCGTTGCCACGCTGATCCCGTTCTCCGCTGCTGAAATTGGCGACAAGGTCCCGATGATCGTTATCTTCATCGTGCTCGTACTCATCGGCGAGGTCGTCCGCGTCGTCAGCGCTAAGGGCCGCGAGACCGAGTACAAGGGTCTGACCCCTGAGCTCGCAGCCCAGCGTCTCGCTGAGGAGGCCGCCGAGGCCGAGGAGAACTAGAGCACCCGGTTCTGGGGCTCCAACCCTCCTCGTGTACCAACGCGCGCTTCGTCGGGCTTGTCGCTCCCGACTCCGGGCACTCTAGCCTCTTCGGAGGCGTGTCCAAGCGACAGGTTTGCTAACCATTCCCCCGGGGTGGGTGTGAGCGATAGCTCCGGTAACCACCGCCCACCCCAATCTCTCTTCCGTATCCTTCGTGCGTTTTGTCTCCGCGCACTTGGTTACGTCGTCGCTTGCCGGTGCGATTCCGTGAAAACCGGCACCGGGCGCCCCGACCTTTGCCGGGGAACGGGCGCCTACCATCTCTTGGTTTTAGGCTGCGGGTAACCCGCCCGCAGCAAGCGATCGTTCGATTTGGAGGAAATCTTATGCGTACGATCACCGAGTCCGAGTCCACCCCCAAGGCCGACGGCTTCTTCATGCCCGCCGAGTTCGCCCCGCAGGATCGCGTGTGGATGGGCTGGCCCCACCGCACCGACACCTGGGCCCACGGCGCCAAGCCGGCCCAGAAGCAGTATGCCGCCATCGCCCGCGCCATCTCCGAGTTCACCCCGGTCTATATGTGCGCCAACCAGGTCGACTACGCCAACTGCAAGGCCGTCTTCGAGAACGACGAGAACGTCACCGTCATCGAGATGACCACCGACGACGCCTGGTTCCGCGACACTGCCGCCACCTACGTCATCAACGGCAAGGGCGAGAAGCGCGCCAACCACTGGCACTTCAACGCCTACGGCGGCCTCGTCGACGGCCTGTACTTCCCGTGGGACAAGGACGAGCAGATCGCCCTCAAGATGGCTGAGCTCTCCGGCTGCCGCCGCTATCGTCCCGACGACATGATCCTCGAGGGCGGCTCCATCACCGTCGACGGCGAGGGCACCCTTGTCGTGACCGACCAGTGCCTGCTTTCCCCGGGCCGCACCTGCTCTGCGGTTCTGGAGGAGGAAGAGGATCCCGAGTCCATCTGGCCCAAGTACCGCAAGAAGTTTGAGCCCTGGAGCGAGGAGCTTCGCGCCTACATGGACGAGCACCTCAAGGATTACCTGGGTGTCGAGAAGGTCATCTGGGTCAAGGAGGGCATCGACCCCGAGGAGACCAACGGCCACATCGACGACGTCGCCACGTTCATCGCGCCGGGCGTCATGGCCTGCATTTGGACCGACGATCACGAGTATCCGTTCTACGAGCAGTGCCACGCTGCCTACGAGACCCTCTCCAACGCCGTCGACGCCAAGGGCCGCAAGATGAAGGTCTACAAGCTCTGCATGCCCGTGAACCCGCTGTTCATGGACCAGGCTTCCTGCGACACCATCGACGCCGACGAGAACGCCGAGCCGCGCGTCCCCGACGAGCCGCTGATCGCCTCCTACATGAACTACCTCGTGACCAACCACGGCGTTATCGTCCCGCAGTACGGCGACGAGAACGACCAGCTGGCCGTCGACACGCTCCAGAAGATCTACGACGAGGTCTGGGGCGAGGGCGTCTACAAGTGCGTCGGCGTTCAGTCCGAGCAGGTCGTCTTCGGTGGCGGCAACATCCACTGCATTACTCAGCAGGAGCCGTCCGCGTAATTGTCTGTCTTCCCGAGGCACGGCACCTTGCCCTTCAATCGTCGGGCATGACCCTTAAGGTCTATGCCCTCCTCTTTCAGGGCAATCTGCCGCACCTCAGAAACCCAGCCGATCAATCGGACAGTCGGTGAATCGCACCGTGACCATCTCGGGGCATTGATGGTCGGTTTATTCGATGTCTTGGTCGGCTGGGTTTTTCTTTGGGCACTCCGTTGCCTCCACTTCGGAGTGCCCGCCTCTTTGATTGAGTACGCGTCTGATCTGGGATTTATTGCGGGTTAGGCCAATTGTTCGCTTGAATATCCCAGGTCAGACGCGTCTTCAATTGCCAAAAGATTCCGGTCGCAATCGCGGCCGTTTTGATCGGAGTATCTATGTACCAGCGTATCGTTATCTACACGCGCCTGTTCCGCGAGCGTTGGTCCAACAATTGCATCCTCTCTTCTCTTTGGGATGGCACCTGCACCGGTGACGCGGCCTGCAACCCTACCTTGGGCTGCGCCTTCGGTACAGATGCCATCCTTTTTGCTGTAGGGGAAGCGTGCCATGGCAGGTAAAAAGTTCTCCCTGTTCGAGGTCATCCTCTCGGTTATCTGCGTTGTCTTTACCATCGAGGCGGCTGCTCCGGCATCTGCCATGGGTAACGTGCAGTTCTTCTGGTGGATCTTCCTTATCATTACGTTTTTGCTTCCCTATGGCCTGGTGGTGGCCGAGCTCGGTACGGCGTTCGATTCCGAGGGCGGCCTGTACGACTGGGTTCGCCTGGGCTTGGGAGACCGTTGGTGTGCACGCTGCTCCTGGTGCTATTGGGTCAACTTTCCACTGTGGGTGGCAAGTATCGCCTGCATGTTCCCCAGTGTCATCAATGCGGTATGGGGCATCGAATTTTCGCTTGGGGTCCGAATTGCCATCGAGCTTGCCTTTGTGTGGGGCGTCACGGTCATGGCAATGCAGCCGGTGGCCGAGGCCGATTGGGTCATGGATGGCGGCGCCGTCATCAAGGTGCTCATTACCGCCGTGGTGGGAATCATCGGCATCTGGTTTGCCTGCAACAACGGCTTTGCCAACGATATGTCGTTTAAGACATTTGTCCCCGATCTGGGAGACACTAACTCACTGACGTATCTTTCAATCATCCTATTCAACTTTATGGGCTTTGAGGTGGTCGCGACCTTTGCCAGCACGATGAAGAACCCATCGCGCGATATCCCCAAGGCGGTTATCGCCGGTGGCGTTGCCATCGCGGCGATCTACATTATCTGTGGCATCGGTATTGGAGCCGCGGTTCCCACCGAGCAGCTTTCACTCGATTCGGGCATTGTGGACGCGGTTGCCGCCATGGTGGGGCGCGCTCACCCGCTGACGATGGTCGTGGGCGTGGCCTTTCTGGTAACGCTGTTTGCCAACATGATCTGTTGGAGCTTTGGCGTCAACAACGTGGCGAGCTATGCCGCGCGCCATGGCAACATGCCGCGTCCCTTTGCGCTGGTGTCCAAGAAGACCGGCATGCCCAACGGCTCGGCACTCATTAACGGTTGTTTTGCCAGCTTGGTGCTGCTACTTCAGATTCCGCTGGGTGAAGGTTCCGACGTCTTTTGGGTCTTCTTCTCGATGAACGTCGTCTTTCTGCTCATGAGCTATATCCCGATGTTCCCGGCGTTTTGGCGCCTGCGTAAATACGACGACCGCCCGCGCGTGTTTCGCGCGCCCTTCGAGGGCAAGGTGCTTGCGGTAGCGCTTGCGGTGCCGGTGGTAGAACTCGTGCTTTCGATTGTTGCGAC
>DBGFLF010000146.1:0-2655 GCA_048528725.1 Collinsella sp. | reverse complement strand
ATTGTGGTGGTTTAGGGCTCCCAGGGGCAGGGGGCTTCGATGTGGATGTGCTCACCGGTTACGGGATGCGTGAAGGACACGCTGTGGGCATGGAGCATCAGGCCGCAGGGACGCGGCGTGCCGTAGAGCTCGTCGCCTACCAGGGGATGACGCTCGCTCGCCAGATGTACACGGATTTGGTGCTTGCGGCCGGTGAGCAGCTCGACATCGATATACGAGCGCGTGGGCAGGCCACGACGGCTCTTAAGACGCTTGAGCACCTTCACGCGCGTCTGAGACGGCTTGCCGCTGGCGCCGACGCGCATCTTGCGGCTGTCGTGACGGTCGCGGGCGATGGGCTTGTCGATGAGCTTTTCGTTCCAGTCGATCTTGCCCTCGGCGAGCGCCAGGTAGTGCTTTTCGAAAGCGTGGTCGATGACCATCTGGTCAAAGGCGGGCTGCGTCTGCTTGTCGAGCGAGAACAGCACCACGCCGGTGGTGTCGCGGTCTAGGCGGTTGAGCGGCTGCATATCGGTCGCGGCAAAGCCGTCGCCCATCGCCAGCAGCAGGTCGCTGGCGTAGTCGGTGAGTGTGCGCTCGCCGGTGCCGTCGCCGTGGACGATCATGCCGGCGGGCTTGTCGATGGCCATGAGCCAGGCGTCGCAGTAGAGGACTTGAGGTTCTTCGTTCACGTGTAAGCCTTTCGGTTAGCTGATTCCCACAAACATGCAGCCCGAGGTCGCCCCGCGTAGGCGGGCGGCGGGCTTGCGGCCGGCCTGCGCGGCTTCGACGGCACGACGGACGCGGGCGACGGCACGGCCCACCTCATCTGCCTCGAGCAGCGTTCCGTCCACCATGAGACGACGCACGCCGGCATCGAGCAGCTGAGGAATCTGCGGCGTGAGGTCGATGGGGTAGGCATCGTACAGGCGAGAGCGGCCGTGGATGTCGGTGCGGACGGGCATGACCTTTCCGTCGATATTCTTGAGCGAGAGCTTGCGGGCACGCAGACGGCAGTTGACACAATCGTGGATGCAGCCGTTGGCAACCTGCAGAATGCAATGCTCGCTTGTCATGACGCGCGGGCGGCCAAAGACGGTGATGCCCAAAGCCGCGGGCGCGGCGGCACCGAGCGAGACAATCTCGTCGAGCGTGATTTCGGGCGAGAGCCAAAACGCACCGGCTCCGCGCTCGGCAAGCGCCTCCATGCAGGGCGTGTTGTGCACCGGCAGGCAAGAGCGAATTTCGGCCGTGGCGCCGGCCTGCGCGGCTACGGCGAGCTCGGAGATATTACCGACGGCGACGGTAGCTCCGGCATTGATCCAGGGATCGACGCGCTCGTGGTCGACGGCGCGGCAGACCTCGTCGAGTACGGGTACGATGCCCTGCTCAAACGCATCGGCGGGGGAGAGCTCGGCCGCATCGAGCGCATCGGTGGTCATGTAGATGCGCGTGGCGCCCTCGGCGCGAGCTGCCTCGGCGGCTTCGAGCGTGGTGACGGCGGCGCAGATCTGCGGCTCATCGCGGTAATGCTCGGGCATAGCGCGCGTACATTTGTCGAGCACCGGAATCTCGAGAGTTTTCGCGCGCTCCTCGTACGGCGCCAGAATGGCCTCTTCCAGCGCCTTGCAAGCGGCGGCGCGCACCTTGTGAACGGCGGAGAAGCCCATGCCGCAGCCGGCGTCGAGCGAAACGTCAAAGCTCGCTGCCTCAAAGGGCGAGGAGCCCATGCGGCCCACATGCTCAACCAGGTCTGCCGCCTCGACGGCGCGGGTCTTGGCGGCCTCGACGGTGAAGCCTGTGGCGGTGGCGGTGAGCGCGGGGCTGTCACAGCAGGTGAGTGTGACGGTAAACGGCTCGCCCAGGCGCGCCACGACGGACGCATCAACAGCTCGGCGGCGCAGCACATCGCGCTTGAGCGCGGCGCCGGCGGCGTCGATGGCACGCTGGCTGCGAATCACGCGGACGCGGCAGCCCTCGGGCATGCTGCGGGGTACGCGACATTCGATGATGTCGCCTGCGGCGGCATCATCGGCAGCAATGGTGGTCAGGAACTGGTCAAACTCGTTATCGTGGCGAAGCTCCAGCAGGTCGCCTTTGCCCACGGGCTCAAACAGCTCAATGCGGGCGATGGCGGCGCGGCGACGGCGGTCGTCGGGCTTGAGACCGCGCACATCGCGGTTGGCCGGGCGGCTGCCCAGCACCGTGCCCACGATCTGGCCGCGGTTGTTGGAACGCTCGTAGCTCATCATTTCGTCGCCCGAGGTGCCGTCCTGATAGGCGTGCGTAAAGTCGCGGTTGAAGCAGCGCTTGAGCTGGCGCTGGCGGGCGGCTTCCTCGTCCTTGGCAACGGTGGCTCCGGATAGCATGTCGTCAATTTCGTGACGATATACATCAACGATGGAGTACACGTAATCGGGCGCCTTCATGCGGCCCTCGAGCTTGAGCGACGCGGCGCCGGCGTCATACAGACGGCGAACAAGCTGTGAAGTGTTGGTGTCACGCGGGCATAGCGCACGCTCGCGGCCGGCGGGGGAGAGTGCGCGACCGTTCTCGTCGATCAGCTTGTAGGGCAGGCGGCAGGGCTGGGCGCACATGCCACGGTTGGCCGATCGTCCCGCCATGGCAAAGCTCGAAAGCAGGCACAGGCCCGAGTAGCAAAAGCAGATGGCACCA
>DBGFLF010000145.1:0-2840 GCA_048528725.1 Collinsella sp. | reverse complement strand
GGTGGTGTCGGAAGTTAACGGAGCCTTGCCCAGCACCAGAATGTTCTCGGGCGTGCCGCGAAGCTCGGTGTTGGTGGGAACCACGTTGTTCTTGTCCAGAATGGCGTTCTCGACGCGGGCGCCGCTCTGGATGATGCAGCTCTGGTTGATGATCGAGTTGGTCACCGAAGCGCCTTCCTCAACCACGACGCCGCGCGACAGGATCGAGTTGCGCACAGTGCCCTTGATGATGCAGCCGGCCGAGATAATCGAGTTGCACGCGTGGCTGCCGGTCGCATAGCGCGAAGGCGGCACGTCGTGAGCCTTGGTCAGGATCGGGCGCTCGGGATCGAAGAGCTGGTCGGCCACGGTCTGGTCGAGCAGGTCCATGCTGCGGCGATACAGCGACTTTTCGCTAAACACGCCCACGACCTCGCCCTTGTACTCGTAGCTGCACACGTCGATGTTGCCAAAGTCGCCCTGGAGTGCCTCGAGCAGGTCCAGATAGTCGGCAGCCTGGTAGTGGTCGATGATCTCGAGCAGCGTCTCGCGGTTGACGATGCAGCAGTCCATAGAGGCGTTGTCGCCGTACACGACGCCGGCGCTCACGCCTGTCAGGCGGCCGTTCTCGTTGATCTGCAGCTTGGTCTCGTCATCGACGTTGCGCGTGGCCTTGCAGTACACCACGGTCATCTGAGCGCCGGAGTTCTCGTGCGCGTCGATGATGGTGTTGAGGTCCATGTTAAAGATGATGTTGGTGCCCATCATCACGACATAGGGCTTGTCCGAGCGCTGGAACAGCGTCTTGTTGGAGATGATGTCGCGCAGCAGGAAGCGCATGCCGCCCTTGGTGGTGCCATACGCGTTGCCGGGCACCATGAACAGGCCGCCCTTCTTGCGGTCCAGGCCCCAGTCCTTGCCAGAGCCCACATGGTCGATCAGCGAGCGGTAGTTGCCCGGCATGACGACGCCGACGGTCTTGATGCCGGCATTCATCATGTTGGACAGCGGGAAGTCGATCAGACGGTAGCGGCCCAAAAACGGAACGGACGCGATGGGGCGGTCCTTGAGCAGCACGCTGCCGTAGGTCGAAGAGTAGTTAGCGGTGATATAACCGATGGCCTTGCGATTGATCATCGGATCATTCCCCCTTCCCGATAACGACGTCATTTCCAACGACAGCCGTATCCTTGGTGGTATCGACAGAGCCGAGCTTCACGCCCTCTTCGACCGTGGAGTTCTCGCCCAAAATAGCGCGGCAGATGTGTGCGCCGCTCTTAACGTGCGCACCCGGCAGCAGTACGGAGTCCTCGACCACGGCGCGCTCCTCGATGATGACATCGGTCGAAAGGATCGAGTGGCGAGCGGTGCCGTAGATCTTGCAGCCGTTGGAGACCAGGCAGTCGTCCAGGCGGCCATCCGGGCCAATGTAGTGCGGCGGACGCGTGGTGATGTTGGACATGATGGGGAAGTTCTTGTCAAACAGATCGAACTCGGGGTTGTTGCCCAGCAGGTCCATCGAGGTCTCGTGGAAGCTGGCGATGGTGCCAACGTCCTTCCAAAAGCCGTGGAACTCGTAGCTGTACAGGCGCTTGCCCTCGCCGAGCAGCTTGGGGATGATGTCCTTGCCAAAGTCGTGGCTCGAGCGCTGGTCCAGGGCGTCCGCCTCGAGCGCCTCGATCAGCACGCCGGCCGAGAAGATGTAGATACCCATGGACGCGAGGTTCGAATCGGGCTTATCGGGCTTCTCGGTGAACTTGGTGATGCGACCGTCCTCAGGATCGGTGGTCAGGATGCCAAAGCGGCTTGCCTCCTCCCACGGCACGGGCATAACGCTCACCGTGAGGCCTGCGTTGTTCTCAATGTGTGTCTTGAGCATCTTGCGGTAGTCCATGCGATACAGGTGATCGCCCGAAAGAATCAGGACGTACTTGGGATCGTTGGCCTTGATGTAGTCGAGGTTCTGCGTAATGGCGTCGGCCGTGCCCGCATACCAGGCACCACCGGTCTGCGTCTCGTACGGCGGCAGGATCGACACGCCACCGTCGCGGCTGTCCAGATCCCACGCCTCTCCGGAGCCCACATAGGCATGCAGCAGGTAGGGGCGATACTGCGTCAGAACGCCCACCGTGTCGATGCCCGAGTTGGAGCAGTTGGACAGCGAAAAGTCGATAATGCGGAACTTGCCACCAAAGCTAACCGCCGGCTTAGCGATCTTTTGGGTGAGTGCCCCCAATCGGCTGCCCTGTCCTCCTGCGAGGAGCATCGCGATGCATTCTTTCTTACTCATCGATTTCTCCTTCTGTCATCGATGTTCCTAAACCCATTAGCGACGGGCGCGGCGCTCGGTCGCGCCCGTCGAGTAATGCCGTGCTGGCAAAGGGAACTCGCCTTAAGCGTGCCAGATCTCGTCGCGGTACTCGCGAATGGTGCGGTCGCTCGAGAACCAGCCGCTCGAGGCGGTGTTGAGCAGCGCCTTGCGGTTCCAGGTCTCCTGGTCGCCGTAGCTGCCCGTGAGCTTCTCCCATGCATCCACGTAGCTGCGGAAGTCGGCCATGACCAGATCGGGGTCGTTGTTGTTCATGAGCTCGTTGTAGATGCTCTCGAAGTTGCCCGAAAGACCCGCAAAGGTGTTGTCTTTAAGCTCGTCCATCACGCGGCCCAGGCGCTCGCGGTCTCCGTTGAGGGTATCCCACGCAAAGTAGCCGTTGGAGGCCCAGAGCTGCTCGACCTCGGGAGCGGTCAGGCCAAAGATGGCCTCGTTCTCGCGGCCGGCCAGTTCGGCGATCTCGATGTTGGCGCCGTCGAGGGTGCCCAGTGTAATGGCGCCGTTCATCATGAGCTTCATGTTGGACGTGCCA
>DBGFLF010000144.1:0-11590 GCA_048528725.1 Collinsella sp. | reverse complement strand
ATAGCGGCATAGTCGGGCGTGACGCCGTCGATGGGCGTCTGGTCGAGCTTAAAGTCGCCGGTGTGCATAACAGTGCCCTGGTTGGTGCGGATGAACACACCCAGAGCGCCCGGGATTGAGTGCGTCATCGAGAAGAAGTCGAGCGAAATGCCACCCAGATTGACGTGGCTGCCGCCCTTGACCTCACGGAACTTGGGTGCACGAATACGAAACTCGGAGAGCTTACCCTCGATAAAGCCAAGCGTCAGCTTGCTCGAGAAGATGGGCACCTTGTTGTTGAGGTCCTGCAGCAGATACGGTAGCGAACCGGTGTGGTCCTCGTGGCCGTGAGTGACGACGATGCCGCGGAGCTTTTCCTCGTTCTCCAGAACATAGGTGTAATCCGGGAGTACCAGATCGATACCAGGCTGCGAATCGTCGGGGAACATAAGGCCAGCGTCGACGAGCACCATGTCGTCGCCGCACTCGAAGACCGTCATGTTCTTGCCGATGCCATCAAGGCCGCCGAGCGGGATGATCTTCAAGGGAGATGATTTTTTAGCTACCATAGGTGAGTGTTGTTTCCTTTCTTCGAAACGGGTCTGGAACAACCGACGGGGCGCTTCTGGCAAACCGACCGCCGGGCACATACAACAAAGCATCGCAGAGTCGATGCAATAACCACAACATGATACCCATTTGCACAACAACAGACCACCCATGCATCAAAGCCCCATCTCGACCCGTCTATCCCGCCGGTCTGGTCTCAGCGGGCCCGGCACGGGCTAAGTTTCCTGCTCTACAGTCCTGCGCAAGACGGAAAGCACATTAAGTGCTTTCCTTTGCGTGCGGAACTCGCGATAAACTTAGCCCGTGCCGGGCCCGCTGAGACCAGACCTGACAAAAAGGGACAGGTTTATTTTGGTCGGTTTTATCTGGGGCAATGCCGCATATGCGATTATCTAAAGATCTGGATTCAGATAACTGAATTGACTGTCTGACAAAATCGAAACCCGCACCAACCAGCCCTTTTGCTATTCCCGGCGGGGTCCGCGGGTAAAGTTTATCGCGAGTTCCGCACGAACAGGAGGCCACTTAATGTGGCCTCCGTCGTGAGCAGGACTGTAGAGCAGAAAACTTTACCCGCGGACCCCGCCGGGAATAGCAAAAGGGCGACCCCTGTCCGGAGTCGCCCTTGCGGTGCTGCTTATATGCGGCTATTACTCGGCGTCGTGGTGACGGCGGGGCTTGCGGCCTCCGTTGTCGCCGGGACGGCGCGGACGGTCGTTGCGCTCGGAGCGCTCGCGACGCGGACGCTCACGGCGCTGGAAGTGCTCGCCGTCGCCCTCGGAGGCACCCTCGGCGCGAGCCGGGGCCTCGGGCTTGTCGAGACGATCGAGCGAGATCTTGCCGCGATCGTCGACCTCGATGACGACGACCTTGACCTCGTCGCCCACGTTGAGGACGTCCTCAACCTTCTCCACGCGACCCTTGGCGACGCGGGAGATGTGCAACAGGCCGTCCTTACCGGGCAGCAGGTTCACGAAGGCGCCGAACGGCTGGATGGAGACCACGCGACCGGTGTACTCCTCGCCCGGCTCGGGAACCTTGATGATGAGCTTGATGCGCTCGACAGCCTGATCGACGGACTCGCCGGTGCCGCCGACAAAGACGGTACCGTCCTCCTGGATGTCGACCGAAGCGCCGGTCTCGTCCTGGATGCCGCGAATGACCTTGCCGCCGGAACCGATGACGTCGCGGATCTTATCGGTCGGAACCTGGATGGAGACGATGCGAGGAGCGGTGCTGCGCGTGGTATGACGCGGCTCGGGGATCACATCGAGCATCTTCTGCAGGATGAAGGCACGACCCTCCTTGGCCTGCTGCAGGGCGCGGGCCAAGATATCGAAGGTGAGGCCGGTGGCCTTGTTGTCCATCTGCAGGGCGGTGATGCCCTCGGTGGTGCCGGTGACCTTAAAGTCCATGTCACCCAGGAAGTCCTCGAGACCCTGGATGTCGGACAGGACCACGGTCTTGCCCTCCTCCTGGATCAAGCCCATGGCGATACCGGAGACCGGGCGCTTAATGGGCACGCCGCCGTCCATAAGGGCGAGCGTGGAGCCGCAGGTCGAAGCCATCGAAGAGGAGCCGTTGGACTCCATGACCTCGGAGACCACGCGGATGGCGTAGGGGAACTCGTTCTCGTCGGGAAGCACCGGGAGCAGAGCGCGCTCGGCCAGGTTGCCGTGACCAATCTCGCGGCGCTTGGGGCTGCCCATGCGGCCGGTCTCGCCGGTGCAGAACGGCGGGAAGTTGTAGTGGTGCATATAGCGCTTGCCCTCGGTGGGCTCGATGGTATCCAGACGCTGGCCCTCGTTGAGCATGCCAAGCGAAAGCACGGAGAGCACCTGGGTCTGACCACGCTGGAACAGGCCGGAGCCGTGAACGAGCGGCAGGTAGTTGTCCTTCACCATGATGGGACGGATCTCGTCGGCGGCACGACCGTCGACGCGCTCGCCGGTCTCGACGACCATGGTGCGCATGGCCTTCTTCTCGAGCTTCTTGAGCGCCACGGGGATCTCGCGCTCCCATGCGGCCTGCTCCTCGTCGGAGAACTCGGCGCGGATGGACTCCTTCAGAGCCTCGACCTTGCCGATGCGGGAAAGCTTGTCGGCGTCGCGCAGGGCAGCGGCCATCTCGTCGTAGTGGGCGAAGATGCGCTCCTGGACCTCCTCGACGGGCTGGTCGAGCGGGTACTCCTTCTTGACGATAGCGCCGTTGACCTGCTCCCACTCGGCGACAAACTCGTCTTGGGCCTGGCAGAAGGCAGCGAGGGCCTCCTGACCAAACTTCATAGCGGCGAGCATGTCGTCCTCGGAGATCTCCTCGGCGCCGGCCTCGACCATCGAGATGAAGTCGGCAGAGCCGCCCAGCTCCAGGTCCAGGTCGGAGCTCTCGCGCTCCTCATAGGTGGGGTTGACGATAAACTCGCCGGTCTCCACGTTGCGGCCGATGCGCACGCAGGCAAGCGGACCCTCGAAGGGCACGCCGCCGAGCGTCATAGCCAGAGAGGCGCCCATGACGTTGATGACGTCGAAGGGGTTAACCTGATCGGCAACGAGCGAGGTGGCGACGATGTGCACCTCGTTGCGGAAGCCGTCCGGGAAGCTCGGGCGGATCGGGCGGTCGATCATACGAGCCGTGAGCGTGGCCTTCTCGCTGGGACGGCCCTCGCGCTTGAGGTAACCACCCGGGATACGGCCGGCAGCGTACATCTTCTCGTTGAAGTCGACGGTCAGCGGGAAGAAGTCGTAATTCTTGCGCTCCTTGGAGACAACCACAGTGTCGAGCATCGTGGTGTCGCCCTGCTTGACCAGACAAGCGCCGGTGGCCTGCTTGGCAAGCTCGCCGGACTCAAAGGTGTAGGTCTTGCCGTACAGCTCAAAGGTCTTAGATACGAGTGTCATTGTTCTCCTTTACCCCACAGGCCCCTTGCCTGCGGGCTTCTCATGTGACGCGGGCCCCCTGCCCCCGCCACGCTTCAGAGCGTGATTGTTCACGCCCTTACACAAAAAGAGCGCCCCGCTGCGCAGGACGCTCTTAGCATGTACAAATCCTTACTGGATGTTGTCGCGGATGCCCAGAGCCTTGATGAGCTCACGGTACTCGACGATGTCGTTCTTCTTGATGTAGGAGAGAAGACGACGACGACGGCCAACGAGCATGAGCAGGCCACGACGGGTGTGGAAGTCCTTCTGGTGGGACTTCATGTGCTCGGTCAGCTCCTTGATGCGCTCGGACAGGATGGCGACCTGAACCTTGGGGTTACCGGTATCGACCGGTGAGTTACCGAACTGGGCGGTCAGCTCCGCCTTGCGCTCTTTGGAAACAGTCATTGTTTCACCTTTCGTTTCGCGTCGCCCGCGGGCGACTCTATTCGCCTCGGACTGGGAAGCCGCCGGTGGAGCGAGCATCCAAGGTCGAGGTACCAACAGGCCGGTATGTTACCACAAGCGGCGCGCGCCTGCACATCATCACCGACCCAACATGAATTCCATCGCGCGGAGCCGCTGATCGGTGTGCGTGGCGGCCCAAACATGCGAAAGCCCCAGCAAAAAAGCAGCCGTATGCGGATCGATCCGCTCGCCCATAAGGGTATCGAACGTCATGGACATCAGGGCGCGCAGCCATGCGACCTCGCCGGTTGAGACCAACTCGGCGCCCGGAACGCTCGACGCGCATGAGCCGCACATGAGGCCGCCCGCCTGGGGCGAAAAATACGACAGCATGGGGTCTCCGCACAGCACGCATGCCGAAAAATCGGGTCGGTAGCCAACGTGCGACAGCAGTTTAAAGACAAAGGCCGCCACGAGCAGGTCCATATGTGCCGAGTCGAGACCGCTGCCGACAAGCGTGAGCGCTCGCTGCGTGATGGCAAAGGTAAATGGATCCTCGGCATCCTCGAACGAGCACACACGCGCAACCTCGGCAATCGCGCTGGCGGCACAGGTCGTCTCGTAGTCAGGAGCGGCACCGAGCGGCGCCTCCATAAGCTCCGCCTGGGAAACCACGTCGAGCGACCGTCCATGCGCGAGCAGCATATCAACGGTGCAGAAGAGCTCGCAACGGGCCGCAAGGCGACCGCCAGGCTTACGTGCGCCCTTAGCCACGGCACGCACCTGCCGCCCCCGTTCATCGAGCATCGTCAAAATCAGGTCGGTTTCCTTGAGCTTCGTCTTGTCGAGGACGAGCACCTTTGTGCGATATGTGCGAGAGCCTGCCATGAACGCCGAGGCTTAATCTTCGGCGTTATAGCCAAAGCGGCGGATTTGCGCCTCGTCATCGCGCCAGCCGGCCTTAACCTTCACGTCGAGCTCCAAAAAGACCTGAGTGCCAAAGATACGCTCAAGATCGCGACGGGCATCGATGCCGATATGCTTAATCATCTCGCCGCCCTTGCCGATGATGATGCCCTTCTGCCCCTCGCGCTCGACGTAAATCGTGGCGTGCACGCGCAGGACCTTCTTAGTCTGCTCGAGCGCGTCACAGATGACGCCCACGGAGTGAGGGATCTCGTCGCGGGTGCGACGCAGGACCTTCTCGCGCACAAACTCGGCCACGAGGGTCTCGTCGGACGCGTCGGTGCCCATGTCCTCGGGGAACCAACGCGGGCCCTCGGGCAAGAAGTGAGCGACGGTCTCGATAAAAGCGTCGACGTTGAAGTTCTTGACCGACGACGTCACGATCTCGTCATCATATTCCATGAGCTCGTGGGCTGCCTTAAGCTGCTCCATGACCTGTGCGGGATCGGCCTCGTCGGCCTTCGTGAGCACCAGGACCTTTTTGGAGCGGGCATTCTTGACGCGCTCGGCGACCCAGGCGTCTCCCCTGCCAATCGGCTTGGTGGCGTCAATCAAAAACGCGACAACATCGACATCGTTCAGTTCAAACAACGCGCTCTTGTTGAGCTCGGAGCCCAGGCCGTCCTTAGGCTTGTGAATACCCGGCGTATCAACGAAGACCAGCTGGTAACCGGAGCGGTTGACCACGGCGCGCATACGGCGGCGGGTCGTCTGAGCCACCGGAGAGGTAATAGCAACCTTCTTGCCGTAACAGGCGTTGAGCAGCGTGGACTTGCCGGCATTAGGGCGACCGACCAGGGCCACAAAGCCGCTGCGGAAACCGGGTTCCACGTCACCAAAGCCCGCGAGGGTCTCGCCCTCGTCGCACAGGGCATCGAGTTCCTCGTCGCTCATACCCTCAAACGGGTCGAACTCCTCGACCTCGTCAAACGAATCGGCACCTTCAGCCTCGTCCAGGACTTCGTCATCCAAAACCTCATCGGTAGGCTGCATATTGTCGGACATGGGAATCCCTTTCTAAATAAAGTCGAGCGCGTGGGCAAAGACAAGCAAGCCCACGATCGCGGCGGTAATGGAAAGAACGTATACAGACGCAGCGGCAATATCTTTCGCGCGCTTGGCCAGCGGATGCAGCTCCTGGGTCGCCAGGTCGACAATCGCCTCCATGGCGGTATTGCACAGCTCGCCGTGAATCACCAGGCCGCAGCAGATGATGACCGTAGCCCACTCGGCAATATCGAGCCCCACGATGCAGCCGGCAATGACGGTGCACACGCCCGCCACGAGCATGACCTTGATATTGCGCTCGGTCTTGACGGCGGTGACGAAGCCCTCCATAGCGTATGAGAACGACTTTAAAAAGGACGGATGGTCCTTGTTCGATCCGGGAATCATAGACGGCTCCTAGTCGTGGGCATGATTGGTTATGGGGCCGACGTGGACCAGCTTGGGGTCCTCGCCGCGCTCGAGCGCCAGGTCGCTCAGAATGGCATCCTCACGTGCCTCCATGACCTCGGCCTCGTCGTCCTCGATGTGGTCATAGCCCAGCAGGTGCAGCATTCCGTGCACGAGCATCAGTCGGCACTCATCGGCGGGACTGTTGCCAAAGCCGGGGGCCTGGCGGGCAATAACCTGCGGGGCCAGGATAATATCGCCGAGCTCAAGCGTCTCGTCGGCGGGAATGTCCTCGTCAAAGGCCGAGTCGCATTCAAACGAGAGCACGTCGGTGGTGCGATCGATGCCGCGCCACTCGTGGTTGAGCTCGTGCATCTCGTCTTCATCGACATACGAAAGGGAAATCTCAACCTCACGCTCAACACCCTCGGCGGCAAGCACAACTCCGCAGATGTGCTCCACCTCCTGGGCATCGAGCAGCGTATCGAGCTCGGCATCGTTGCTGATCAATACACTCAACGGGACTCCTTTCGATCGTGTGCGCGCTGCTCACGCGCATCGTCGTATGCATCATAGGCCTCAACGATACGGCCCACCAGGGCATGGCGAACCACATCGGCACGCTCCAGGTGAGAAAACGTCACATCGTCGACGCGACCCAAAATCCTTTCGACATCGGCAAGACCGCCGCGGCGACCCACCAGGTCACGCTGGCTCAGGTCGCCGGTAATCACGAACTTGGAATTAAAACCCAGACGCGTCAGGAACATCTTCATCTGCTCAGGCGTTGTGTTTTGTGCCTCATCGAGCACCACAAAGGCATCACTCAGCGTTCGACCGCGCATGTAGGCGAGCGGGGCGATCTCGATCACGCCACGCTCCATAAGCTCATCGGTGCGCTCGCGATCCATCATGTCAAAGAGGGCATCATAGAGCGGGCGCATATACGGGTCGATCTTTTCCTCGAGGGTGCCGGGCAAAAAGCCCAGGTTCTCCCCCGCCTCGACAACCGGGCGCGTCAGGATCAGGCGGCCTACCTCATGGCGCTTGAGCGCGGCGACGGCGAGCGCCATGGCCAGATAGGTTTTACCGGTACCGGCGGGACCGAGGCCAAACGTGATGGTAGAAGAGCGGATGGCATCCACATAGCGCTTTTGGCCGAGCGTCTTGGGGCGGATAACGCGACCGCGATACGATAGCAGCACGTCATCGCGCAACGATGAGGCATCATGCTCGCCGTCGCGCAGAACGGCCAGACAGCGCGAGACATCATCGGCAGAAAGCGTGCGCCCCGCAGCAGCCTCACGAAAGGCATGTTCGAAAAAACGCGCGACCAGCCCAACCTCGTCCGGATCGCCGCTCACGGCAACGCTGTCACCGCGGGCAACCACATGGGCGCGCACCAAGTTCTCGAGTGCACGAAGGACGCCGTCGCCGGCGCCCAAAACGCGCGAGGGGTCGATACCCTCGGGAACGGTAAGTCTAATCTTCGAGGCTTCCATGAACCTCCCTGCGTGCATGGACCAAGCCGGAATCATCGACTCCGATGATAGCAACATCGAGCAGGCACGGGGCTGTGAGTCCACAGGTATCATCAAGACGGGCATGATGGAACGAGCCGAGCGTCAGGTTGTCGCCATACTCGAGCACCGCACGCTCGACCGTGCCCACGCGACGGCGGGCATCGGCAATCGCAAGCTCCTGTGCGGCGGCGCGCATGCGACGGCTGCGTTCGGCCATGACCTCAGGGGGTACCTGGTCGGGCATGTCGGCGGCGAGGGTGCCGGGGCGCTTGCTATAGCGGAACACGTGCATGCGCGAAAAGCCCACGCGACGGCACAGCGCCAGCGACTCCTCGAACTCCTCGTCCGTCTCGCCAGGAAAACCGACGATGACATCGCACGAAAGAGACGCCTGGGGCAAGTTGGTGCGAATCATGTGCACCGTGTCCTCAAAGGCCTCGGCGCTATAGGGACGGCCCATGCGATGCAGCGTCGCCGTGCAGCCAGACTGCACGGGAAGGTGCAAAAACGGCGCGATACGCTTCGGATAGCGAGCCATCACCTTGAGCAGGCGCTCGGAAATATCCATGGGTTCCACCGAGGAGATGCGCACGTGGGCGATCTCGGTGCGCTCCATGATGGCCTGAAGCAGCTCATCGATCTCGACATGTTCATCGGTCGCGCTCTTGCCGTCATAGGCACCCAGATTCACGCCGGTCAGCACGACCTCGGGCACGCCGGCCTCCTGAGCTTCACGCACCTGTTCGAGCACGGACTCGACGGGCACGGAACGCTCGGGGCCGCGGGCCTTCCACACGATGCAATAGGTACAGCGGTGGTTGCAGCCATCCTGGATCTTCACGCCCAGCCGCGAACGACCGAGCGCATCGACCACGTCGCCATCGCTGCAGGCGGGCACGCTATCGGATTCGACACCCAGCACCTCGCAGACGCGCTCGGCGACGTCAATCTTGGACGGCTCGGCGATCACGCGGTCGGAGAGCTCCAGCAGCTCCTCGGGATGAAGGTTGACGACGCAGCCGGTTACGACCACGTAAGGCTCGCCCGGATAGGCCAGGGCGTGACGGACGGCCTTGCGGGTCTTGGCCTCGGCCTCACCCGTCACGGCACAGGTATTGATAACAATCAGATCGGCATCCTGTGGCTCCACCATCGCAAAGCCCAGGCGCATAAGATCGGCGGTGATACGGTCGGACTCAACCCGGTTGACACGGCAACCGAGGTTGAGGACGGAAATATGGGGTGCGAGCACACGGGCTCCTTAATCGAGGATGTCGTCGAGGGCACTCTTGATACGGTCGGTCACCGACTTCTTACCGGATGCGACGTCATCGCCCATCTCGTCGGCAAAGGCGCGAAGCAGCTCGCGCTGCTTGTTGGAGAGATTGGTGGGAACGACCACGCGCAGCTGCACAATCAGACGACCGCGCGAGCCGCCACCGCCGATACGCGGCATGCCGTAGTTGTTGACGCTCACGGTGTCACCGTACTGTGTGCCGGCGGGAACCGTCACTTTAACGACCTCGTCAGGCATAATACCCTCGACCTCAATCTCGCAACCGAGCGCGGCCTGCGCAATCGAGATGTCGCTCACCAGATAGAGGTCATCGCCATTACGCTTAAAACGCTCGTGGTCGGCGACACGCACGTTGACGATCAGGTCGCCCGACGGCTCGCCACGAAGGCCGGCCTCGCCAAAACCACTCACGCGCAGCTGGCGACCGGTCGAAACACCGGCGGGAATATCGATGTCAATCTTTTCGTGAGAGGGCGTGCGGCCCTGGCCATCGCAGGTCTCGCAGGGATGATCGATGACCGTGCCTTCGCCGTGGCAGTCGGGACAGGGCGAAGAGGACTGAACCTGGCCCAGGAAAGAACGCTGGACCGTCGTCACATAGCCTGTGCCGCGACAGCGGCTGCACTGCTTTTCGGTAGCGCCCTCGGCCTTGCCGGTACCATTGCAGTCATCGCAAGGGGCAAGACGATCGTAGCTGATCGTCTTTTTGCAGCCGAGCGCCGCCTCCTCGAGCGTCACCGAAAGGGAGATGGCCATATCGCGACCGCGACGGCGCTCGCGACGGCTGCGAGCGCCACCGCCGGCGCCACCGCCAAAGAACGACGAGAACAGGTCGTCCATGCCCATGCCACCAAAGATATCGTTGATGTCGACATAGCCAGAGCCACCGGGGCCGTCCGCGGTGCCGTAACGGTCGTAGTTAGCACGCTTCTGCTCGTCGGAAAGAACGGAATAGGCCTCATTGAGCTCCTTGAACTTGGCCTCGGCCTCAGGGTCGTCCGAAACATCCGGGTGTACCGTACGGGCTTTCTTTAGAAACGCGCGCTTAATCGTCCGCGCGTCGGCATCCTTGTCAACGCCAAGTACCTCGTAGTAATCCCTATTTTCCGACACGACCGAATCCTTCCAACTTTCATTATTGTCACAGTGCGTCCTATACCCAAGCTGGGCCGGGCGCAAACAGAGGGTTTGATGTTATTGCATTCCATACGGCGAAAGAACGGCCCGCTGCGAGCAGCTCGCGAACCAAACCGACACGAGCGCGAACATAAAACCGTTGGCAAATCCATTGGCAAACTGCATCGCACCGCGCTTCCACCACAGCAGGCTGCGATGAAGCACGCCGTCCGACAGCACCATGAACAAGCCCATGGCAAACGGAATGAAGCACATCATGGCAAAGGCGGAGAACACGCCCGAGATGGCCGACAGTACCAAAAACGGCGCGATGATACCCATAAGGTAGAAGCCGGTGCGAGCCTTACCCTCCAGGCGCTCGGCCTCAACGTGCGCACGACCGACCAGGTCACCGCCCGAAGCGCCGTTCGTGCCGGCGTGACCCATGTTGGGGATGCGCACCTCGTCGCCATCATGCGTGCCGGCGGGAAACTCAATCGTCTGCTCGGAGGTCACACGGATACGGCCGCTGCCACCGCAATCGGGGCACGGGTCGGCAACGACCTTGCCGGAACCGCCGCACTCAGGACAAACCGTCTGGAACGTGCCCGCACCAAACAGGAAGGACAGGTCGACATCGATATGGCCGCGACCACCGCAACTCGGGCAGGTATGGGCGTGATCGGATGATACAGAACCCGAGCCGCCGCAGTGACCACAGGTATCGAAGCGCGTGTAGCGCACGGTCTTGCGGGCGCCCTCCTTGGCCTCTTTGGCGTCGAGCTTGATATCGACGACCACGTTGGCGCCGTTCTCGGGATTATAGGCAGCCTGGCCGCGACGGGGCTGGCCCCAGGCGCCCCCAAAGGGGAAACCGCCCTCAAAGGGATTGCCATAGCCCGCGCTGCCGGCATAGCCGCCGCCATAGGGCGAAGCCGTCGGCGCACCGGCAAAGGGATTGCCCGAGCGCATGGCGTCATAGCGAGCACGCTTCTGCTCGTCCGAAAGCACGGCGTAGGCTTCGGAAACCTCTTTGAACTTTTCCTCGGCATCTGGCTCTTTATTGACGTCCGGATGGAGCTTGCGGGCCTTTTGTTGGAAGGCCTTTTGAATATCACGCGAGGTGGCGTCCTTGGAGACGCCCAAAATCTCGTAGTAATCTTTTTCGTTCATCGTCGCCATGCGCGGCAACCTCCTGCTCACAGCAGCGTATATATTGCGGTAATTCTACCCGAGCGGCCTAAGCTAGACCCCAAAACAGCTCGAACAGCATATTTCCATCGAGCCAGCCCAAGTGGGTCGGCGCTAAACGGGCGCGGGCGCGACCTGCGATAACGTCTTTTGAGGTGACGCGCCCCGCCTGTCCTTCAACATGATCGGGCGCCCAGGTGGCAAGGCCCAACTCGAGCGCACGGTCG
>DBGFLF010000143.1:0-1741 GCA_048528725.1 Collinsella sp. | reverse complement strand
CCGGGTTCGTAACGGCGTTGAGCGTACAGGTGAGCGAAGCCGCGGCACCCACCGTCATAAAGACGTCCTTACCCTCATAGTTCGTTCCAAAGCGACGGTTGAGCGATTCGGCGACGGCTGCTCGACATTGCGGCAGGCCCGGAGCGGGGGTGTAGCCGTGCAACTGATCACTCGGCAGCTCCAGGGCCTTCTTAATCGACTCAGCCACGGCAGCCGGCGCCGGAACGCTCGGATTGCCCAGCGAAAAATCGAATACGTTTTCCGCACCGATCTGCGCCTTGCGTTCAAGGCCATAGCTAAAAATCTCACGGATGATGGAGCTTTCCGCACCGCGAGCATACATAGTTTCGTTGATCATCTGTTCCCCTTTCGCATAGGCGCTATTGTACGCTTTAGTCGAGCAAAGTGCCGCAGCAATGTTGATTGGGGACAGACTTAAATGCGTGAAAACGCTCATTTAAGTCTGTCCCCAATCAACAGACGGCCCCATATCGCTCAAAAGAAAAAGCCTCCGCAGGTTTCCCCGCGGAGGCTTTCGCCACAAAGACTATTTGTCGGCGTCGGTGTCGGCATCGGCATCGACGACGGCATGGTCATCGTCAGCATTATCGGATGCGGCTTCGGCATCCTCCTGCATGGCCGCCTGCGCAAAGGCCGCGGCATCAGCCGCCAGCTCCTCCTCGCTCATACGAGGCGCGCGCTTCTTGGTCGGCATGCCGGCCGCCTTGGCATTGCGCTCCTCCTTGGCCGCCAGGATATCGCCCTCGCGCTCAAGGTAGGCATTCCACTCGTTGTCGAGCAGGGCGTTCACGGCGTCGCCTTCGACGGTCTCGCGCTCAAGCAGCACCTTCGCCATCAGATCGAGCTGATCGCGACGGGCGTCCAGGATCTCGACCGCACGACGATGGGCTTCGCGCATGATGCGCTGAACCTCGATATCGATGCGGCGTGCCGTCTCCTCGGAGTAATCCTGGTGATCGGCGTAATCGCGACCAAGGAACACCTGATGCTGCGCCTCGCCAAACACTTGCGTGCCCAGCTCCTCGCTCATGCCCAGACGCGTAACCATCTCGCGCGCCATCTTGGTCGCACGCTCCAGGTCGTTGCTCGCGCCCGACGTGATGTCATCGCACATGAGCTCCTCGGCAACGCGACCGCCCAAGAACACGGCGAGCTCGTCGAGCATCTCGTTCTTGGTCTTGAGGAAGTGGTCCTCCTGCGGAAGCTGCAGCGTGTAGCCCAGGGCCTGACCGCGGCTGACGATCGAGATCTTATGAACCGGATCGGAGTGCTCCAGGATGTGGCCCACCAAAGCGTGACCGCTCTCGTGGTAGGCAATCGTGGTGCGCTCGGCCTCGGTCATCACGCGACCCTTGCGTTGCGGTCCGGCAACCACGCGCTCCATCGACTCCTCGACCTCGTCCATCGAGATCACGGAACGATGACGGCGAGCGGCCAGCAGCACAGACTCGTTGAGCAGGTTCGCCAAATCGGCACCAGTAAAGCCAACGGTCATCTGGGCGAGCTTCTCAAACTTAACGTCCTCGTCCATCGGCTTGTTCTCGGCATGCACGCGCAAGATCTGCTCGCGGCCCTTCACATCCGGACGGTCGACCGTAACCTGACGATCAAAACGGCCGGGACGCAGCAATGCCGGATCCAGGATGTCAGGACGGTTGGTCGCAGCGATCAGGATGACCGACTCGCTTTCCTCAAAGCCGTCCATCTCGACCAGCAGCTG
>DBGFLF010000142.1:0-7585 GCA_048528725.1 Collinsella sp. | reverse complement strand
AAGTCATCCGACCTGGCTAAGGCCCCCTGGCTGCGCTCCGACAACCCTGCCGGCGCTCCCGCTACGGGCAAGCTCCCGACCGAGCCCGCGCCCCGTGCGCCCGAGCGCTCTGCCGCCCCCAAATCTCAGCCTGCCGCGTCGTCTGCGCCGTGGGAATCCGAGCAGGTTCCCTACGACGATGCCATGGTCGGCGGTTTTGCTGCCGATGCCGGCGGGGACGATCTGCCGCCGTTCGACGTGCCGGGTGCGGCGTCCGCGCCCAAGCCCGCTGCAGCTGCCCCCAAAGAGGAGGACGCCCCCGCTGCCCCTTGGGAGTCCAACCCAGGCGCGGGCAGCCCCTTCGGCCATCAGGGCGCAGCCCCGAGCATCCCGCAGACCGAGGACGAGGCCAAAGCCCTCATCCGCAGCGTCTTCGGCCAGGCCACCATCTTCAAGCCGGTGGAGTAGCTGCGCGGGCGGGCATACTGCTCAAGAAGAGAACTCTTTGTCCGGGCGCATCTGTATTTCGGACATGTGTAATGTGGTGCCGCGTATATCGCATTCGAGTAGACAGGTACGTGACGGTCGGCCTAGGATGCTGAGGTCGATACGATACGTTGCATGGCTGTCCGTGTACTCGACTTGCTCGGCGCTGACGGTTGCTCCGATTGTCGAGAAAACGCCTAGTTCGGCATCGACAATCTTGGAGTTCTTTATCTTGACCTTGAACTCTTGGTAGAGGGATGGGCTGTTGTAGTAAACGGTTCGGGTTCCGTCGGTGCACTCATCGGTCGCTTCCCATTTGACGACGGGCTGGCCCGAGCTGGCTATTAGCAGTTCTGCTCCAAAGGATATAGCATGGGTGATGGCAACCAACAATGCCCAGCCGACAAAGAGATAGAGAACAAAATATGCAGCGGGGTGTTTTGAGCGGATGTTTTGGAGCGCGTCGGGGGCATTCATGGGGTACCTCCAAATTGCTATCTATGGCAATCAAATTATACCCTGCCGCCATGTGCTCCGCCTCGAGCAGCGGTTTGGCATTTAGCTATTTAGTGGCACACATGAAATGCCGGATTCGGCTCTACTAGATTGAGTATGCGATATTATGCAACCTTGCATAATTCGGCCTTGCATAATCTTTGCGCGTGGTTTGTATTGGAGGACATGTATATCGACTGAGGTAGCGTGTCCGCCCCGCTCGCTGGCCTCGCGCCGTGGTACGATTTTTGAGTTTGAAAGTCCCGCCGTGCTCCGGCTGCCCTTGCAGCTCGGCGTGCGGCCGCACGTAAAGGAGCCATCATGGCCGGTATGAACATGCAGCAGATGATGAAGCAGGCCCGCAAGATGCAGGAGCAGCTTGCCGCCGCGCAGGAGAACCTCAAGTCCCAGACCGTCGACGCCTCTGCCGGCGGCGGCATGGTCAAGGTGACCGTTAACGGCGAGATGGAGCTCGTCAACCTCACCATCGACCCCGATGCGCTCGATCCCGAGGATGTCGATATGCTGCAGGATATGATCATGGCTGCCGTCAACGAGGCCGTTCGCGGCGTCAACGAGCTCGCCAACAAGCAGATGGGCGCCATCACCGGCGGCCTCAACATCCCGGGCATGCCGTTCTAAGACGCGCATATATATGAGTGCCAACCATAGTCTGCAAAAATTGCTCGATGAGCTGGGCCGTCTACCGGGCATTGGTCCCAAATCGGCCCAGCGCATCGCCTACTACCTGCTCGAGGCCGATGCCGAGGAGGCCCGCCGCCTGGCCGAGGCCATCCTGGAGGTTAAGCAGGAGGTGCACTTTTGCAGCCGCTGCTTTAACTACGCCACGGCCGACGAGTGCTCCATTTGCCAGGATTCGATGCGTGATACCACCCGCATTTGCGTGGTGGGCGAGCCGCGCGATGTCCAAGCGATTGAGCGCACGGGCAGCTACCACGGCCTGTACCATGTGCTGGGCGGCGTGATCAGCCCCATGGACAAGATCGGTCCCGAGCAGCTGCATATCCGCGAGCTGCTGGCGCGCTTGGGTCACGAGGACATCCACGAGGTCATTATCGCCACCAACCCCAACATCGAGGGTGAGACCACGGCGAGCTACCTCGCCCGCACCATCAAACCGCTGGGTGTCGAGGTGTCGCGCCTGGCGAGCGGCCTTCCCGTGGGCGGCGACCTGGAGTATGCCGACGAGCTTACGCTTGGCCGCGCCATCGAGGCCCGTCGCGCGATTTAGGTGGCGAGCCTGCTCCTGCCGTATGTTTTCCTCGCGCCGCACGGGGTAGTCATAATTTCCCTGTGCGACTGTAAGTTTGTTGTGCAACAAAGATGCTTCGTATCCGCTTATCGCATGGATGCTTCCGCTCGCATCCTTAATTTGCTCATTCGTTGCGCAACCTTTTGGGTTCGCTGATACACTCAAATATGGATTCGAATGAATGCGCCGCTCCCGAGCGGCGTGTTTTTGTTGGGGGAGAACGCATGCGGCCCGGTGGCACTCAGACAAAGCGCGGCGCCGCGGTGCGCATGCGATGCCGACTGGGCTTGGCTCCGCGGGCGTACGCACTGCTATCGTGCTCGTTGGTGCTGGTCATAGCTGGCGTTTCTGCCTATGGCATGACCGTGCCGTCCATGATACAGGCGCATGCCGCACGCGAACCGCGCGTGGGGCATGAGGTCAAAAGTGATCTGGGCACCACGACTGGATATGCTTGGGCAAGTGTGGTCGGGCATATTGTGTTTGGCACCGACGATGCGGACGGCGCCGAGGTCCCGGACAACGAAGTCACGCTTGCCAATGGCAAAACCATCGTGCTCACCAACACCAAGATCATCGATCGGTTGTCCAACAATAGCGTGGCGGCAACGGTGAATAAGGTCGAGCAGCAGAAGGGGCAGGACGCCCAGCAGACAGGCAAGCCCGGTAGCTCGGATTCATCGAGTTCGGGCGGCGGCTCTGGGTCGGGTTCCTCTACCGGAGGGTCTGGAAACGGCGGCTCGACGGGCGGCAACACTGACAACGATGCAAACTCCGGTGGCCTTTCCGCTGCTGAAGAAGAGAGCATTCACAGTTGGCTTGTGACCAAGTACAACATGCTCGACGGCTATGTTTCCCGTGCCAATGACGTGGTCTCGACCTATAACTCTACGGGAGATCCCAGACCGTGCGACAGCCTGGTCGGGGAGATGTTTGTCATTCGAGCCGAGTTCGGTCGTCAGACATTCTCGCCCCGGTCAAAGTGGTATCAGCAGTATGCCAATCTGTGGGGCTGTTACACCAACTTATGTCAATGGGTCGGCCATTACGGCGATGATGACGTCGCGCTCGGTAACTTCAACAATAACGTGGCGGCGCTTGCCCTATGATGACCGATCTTGCATCCACCACACCACAATCGCTCGGTCGCGATCCCATGGTCGGCCTGCGCCTGGCGCGTGTCGACGGGTTTGAGCCGGCCATTGCGCTCGGTCAGGACGAACTGCCTGCCTATCTGCGTCGTTTTACGATGCTGTTTGCCGACGATGCCACCATGCGCCGTGGCGGTATCGGCCGCGTGACGCGTGCTGTCAACGCCCAAGGCGAGGCCGTGGCACTCAAGCAGCTCATCTTGCCGACGCGCGATGAGTTTGATGACGATGCCGCTCACGAGGCGCTGGTCGCCAAGTTCAAGGCGGCGTTTCGCGAGGAATACGAATGCCATCGCGCCCTTTCGGGCCTTAAGGGCTTTCCCCGCCTCTATGGCTGGGGCGAGGTCGACGGTGTGCCTGCAATTGTCATGGAATGGGTCGAGGGCGAGACGCTTGCCCGCTTGCGTTCGCGACTTGCCGTGGACGATGCCGGACGCCTGTCGTCGCTTGTGGCGGCGCGTCTGGGTCGCGACCTGTTCGATCTGCTCTGCCGCATGAGCCTGGTGGGGGAGGGCTTTGTCCATCGCGATATCTCGCCCGCTAATATTATGGTGCGTACGGCGCGTCTACCGCTTGACCGGCAGCTTGCCGAGGACACCTTTGACCTGTGCCTGATCGACTTTGGCTCGTCGCTGGCGCTCGAGCCTGCGTCGGCCGTGGCCGGTACCGGCGGCAAGGCATCCTTTACCGAGCGCTATGCCACGCTGCGTCGCGCGACGGTGGCCTACGCCCCGCCCGAGATGCTCACCGACGATATTCCCGACCTGCGCGCTTTGCGTATGTCGCCGGCGATCGACGTCTATGCCGCGGCAAGCACGGTTTACGAGCTCATTGCCGGCGCCGCGCCATACGAAGCCGCGCCGGGCACTTCGGGCACCTCGGGTTCGCGCAAAAAGACGCGCGACATCGCGAGCCCCTACCGTCTCAAGATGGACACGCGGCCCGACTATCCCATTGGTGCCCATGCGCCCGGTTGCGATTTGACTCAGCTGCTTCGTCGTGAGCCCGATGTGGCGCTCGCCGCGGCCGAGCAGGCCCAGCAGCTAGGGCTTGAGCCGGATTCCGAAGAGCTACGCGATGCGCTGACGTTTGTCGATGCCCAGCTGTTCGACGTGGTGATGACCTGTCTGTCCAGCCATCAAAAAGATCGTCCCGAGCCGGCGGCGGTCGAGGCGGCGCTCTCGGCGTTTTGTGACCACTATGCGCAAAATGTCGGTCGTTCGCTTCGCGGCGAGCCGCTCACGCCGTGCCCCATGGATGCGTCTGGCCGCGCGGTTCGTCGCGCGCTGATGGTCGGCGCGACGGTCGTCTGTGGCGTGGTTTGGGCTGTGGTCGTGGTTTCGGCCGCGCTGCTGGCGTCGGGCGCCCGCGTGACGGCGACTTTGGGATCGCTCGTGTGGTCTGGGTCGCTACCGAGTATTATTGCCGCACTGGCGTTGGCGCTGCCAGGCATAGCCGGCGTTACCGCGGGGGCACTTGCGCGCAATCGGCGCTCGGGGTTCCTGCAGGGTGTGCTTGCGCTTTCTGCCTGCGAGGTTCCGGTGCTGGTTGTGGCTGCATGTAGCGTATTTTCCCAACGCGCCGTGATGGGCGGCCTTGTTGCCGCTCTGGTTGCAACCTATACGCTTACGTGGTTTTTGCTTGCGATGGGCTTTGCCTTTGAACTTCCCGTTTCGGCACCACGACGCACAAAAGCCCAGATGGCGACTCCGCTTGCCGGTGGAGCCGCAGCTGCCCGTACTTTTGGCGGACCTGTCGAAGTATCGTCCGATTCTATTTCTACGACCAAGGAGGCCTAGGTCATGGCATCTCAAGTTGAGCTCACCCCATGCGGGGCCATGTTTGACATCTTTAAGCGCGCGGCGCATCTGAGCCATATCGAGCTGTGCGGCTTGGTGCTTTCGTCCCGTCCGCTCGCCGACGGCCGCAGCCCGCAGAGCCGAGCCGCCGATCGCTCTTGGGTTTCCCGCTTTATCGTTCGCGCGCCGGTCGGCACGCTTCAGCAGCGCTACTTTGCCGAATACGGTACCTCGGCTGCGCGTATTATGTCGCAACTGGCCCTGCGCCAGCGCAATCCCATGGACTCCACGGCTGTGATCAATATGGTGTGCGGTCCTGCAGGTGAACCGATGGTACGCGCGCTCGAAGAGTGCCACCAGGACACGAATCTCTATCGCAACGCGCTCGATCGCCTGTCCCAGGCGGCGGAACTCATGCCCGCCGAGCGCGCCGAGGCCGTGCTGGTGCTGTTTGTCGCCGTCGGTTGTTCGGCGGATGTGCGGTCCTCGGTGAACTATGCCATCGACTACGCGCACGCGACCTGTGGCGGAGGCACATCCACGCCGCGTTCGCTTGGCATGTCGATGACCGCGGGCGAACGCGAACCCGCCCCGGCGCACCCCTTGGGCTTGTTGCGCGTGCAAAACAGTTTTGTCGTGAGCGCCCCGCGCTGGATTCAGCCGAGTGAGCAGGGTGTTGAGATTGGCGCGCTGGCCACTGGCGAGGGCGATATTACCGACGTCGGCGACGATGTCTCGGCCCGCCATGCCCATATCTGGTGCGATGCTCAAAATATCTGGCACGTCGAGGACTTGTCGTCCACCAACGGAACCGTGGTGGTAAACGGGGCCACGCGCGTCTGCATTCAGGTCGAACCCGGCCGTTCCGCCCAACTCAATCCCGGCGACGAGCTCAAGCTCGGCGAATCCACTACCTACGCCATCCTCTTCGGTGCTCTCTAGCCGGCAGATGGGGACGTTTCTTTTCTGCCGGCACTTGGGGACACTCCTCGGCGCGCCAGAGCCAGTCGCCTGGGGATGGAGAGGCCATTTTGGCCCTTGGCGGTCAGTCGGGGCGAAACTAGAAGATCTTTCCGATTCGCGGCTGTTCATGCTTGTAGAGCATCTAAAACAATAGGATGTTATTCTGGAATATGCCGGGTGCGTGAACTTGCCTGTCTTAGCCTTAATAAGGTATAGGGGAGTTTGGCTCAGGGGTTCCGTCTTGTTCTTCAGCGCAGTATTGTGGGACAGATTTGCTGAGATTGGCGCCTTACACCGCAGAGCGCACGGAAGGCTCTCGATTTGTGTTCTGGCCCCAGAATACAGGGCCTGATACTTACCAACTGTGGCATGGATGTAACATCTGTAGAAATCAACCCTTTTGTTGTCGACCTTTGTAAGAAAAACACTGCCATCAACTCTTTGGATGACGAAACTAGGGTGCTTGAGGGGAGCCTTTACTCCCCTCTGAGAGATGACTCATGTTTTTCGCTTGTCGTTGTGAATCCTCCGTTACTGCCGATTCCGGATGAGATTCCTTATCCCTTCGTTTGAGATGGAGGACAATCGGGTCTGGATAAAACACTTCGTATTCTTAAGGGTGGCGATACGCATTTAGAGAAAAACGGTAAATACTGCTAATAGGGGTGACGACGATGGTGCAGGGGCGACCCGCGATGCTCTCATCAATACGTCGGATACTTGGGAAATCAGGTCTAGATGCATGTATGATGATGCTGTGTGGCTATTCAATTAATCCGCGTTCCGAATGGGTGCAGGATATAGCTGCGACATCGTATGCTTTTGACCCGGCGCGATACTCAGATATTTCTGAGGCGGTTGACGAAGTTTATACGCACTATGCCGCGCAAGGCGTTTCGGAAGTTTGCACATCTACGTTACGGGCTTAGGTTTCTTCAAGCGAGCAGGCCGGTTGCGTTATTTCGAGCGATTTTTCTAGTCTAGACGACAAAAGGCAAAGGATTTGATGGGTATAAAACGCGGACGTTTGTGGGCGGATGCTCAAATCTATTGTGGCAATCGGGCGGTTGAAAAAGATATTTCAACCGCCCGATTGCCAGGTTCGTCGGAGGAGATGTCCGATTCCGACTCTCTTGTAGGAAGAGCTTGAGATCGTATTGGCCCAAGGCAATCTTAAAGCAGTCTCATTGGCAAATCTTCGCTCCTGTTGTGTTGAGGTGTAAGGTATCAGTGATTGATGTTTTGTGGCGGGTAGATTGGGGCCTTCCTTGATTCGATGCGTTCTCTCGAGGTTCATCAGGGCAAAAGGGGCTTTCGTCTTCATTGCTATCACGGTGATTGGAACCGCTCTCTCCTATGCCATGCCATACGTGAACGGGAAATTCTTAGATTTTCTTCTCGGTAACCGCAGCGAAAGAGACGCCGTACTCTTCGCGCTC
>DBGFLF010000141.1:0-7409 GCA_048528725.1 Collinsella sp. | reverse complement strand
CAATTCCATACCGCGTCACCTCTCTTTTAAACGGGACTTTCAAGATAGCACCTCGATCCCCGCCACCACAGCTCCTTCACGTTCGCCGGCCCTTCGGTCTAACGGATGGCGCGGCGGGGAAAAATCAACTCGTCAAACGATTTAGCAAGCACAACGCTGCCGGCACCCTGCCGGCCGTCATCGCATAGAATCGAGCCTCCATGGATACCCTCAACGATCTAAATGAGCGCGTCGACGCCTTCGTCGGCACCAGCTCCTTCGACACGCCTGCCGCGGCAAACGACCAAGCCCCCATCGATGTGCCCGCCGAGGTTCACGAGGACATCGTCACCTCGGTCGATTTCTCCGAGGTCGAGCTCGCAGACGAGTTCACCGAGCCCCAGGTAGCCGTGACCCCCAACGGACTGCTCCCCATGGAACCCCTGCCCATCGACGGACGTCTGCGCAAGGCCGCCCTCCGCATGCCCGACGAGATCGAGGAGGCCAGCGGCTTTACGCTCTTCGGCCGTCGCATCAAGTCGCTTATCTACACCACCGACGTCGCGGTCATCCGCAACTCCAACGCCGATGCCGTCTTTGCCGTCTACCCCTTCACGCCGCAGCCCGCCATTACGCAAGCGTTGCTGACCGTTGCCGAGTGCCCGGTCTTTGTAGGCGTGGGCGGCGGAACTACGACCGGTAAGCGCTCCGTACAGATGGCAGCCGTCTCCGAGATGCAGGGCGCGGCGGGCTGCGTGGTCAACTCCCCCGCCACTGCTGAGATGGTCGAGCACATCACCAACATCGCCGACATCCCCGTCATCGCCACGGTCGTACGTTGCGACGATGACGCGCATGCCAAAGTGCGCGCCGGAGCCAAGATTCTCAACATCGCCGCCGGTAAAAACACGCCCCAGGTCCTGCGCGAGCTGCGCGAGCACTATCCCAACCTGCCGCTCATCGCGCCAGGCGGCAAGACGCCCGAGAGCATTCGCGAGACCATCGCCGCCGGCGCCAACGCCATCATTTGGACGCCGCCTTCGGCCCAGCAGCTACAGACCGACATGATGCAGCGCTACCGCAAGATGAAAGAAGACGCCACGCCCGTCATCTCGCGCGACGATGTGCCCATTATCGACCAGGTCGCCGCCGCCGAGGTCAGCCAGGTCGAGAACATGAATCCCGACGTGCCGATTCCCGACGAGGTTATCGAGCGCGTCGCTTCGATCCACGAGCGCGTCGAGGAGCATCGCGCCAACCGTGGACTCAAGCCGTCACTGCATGGCTTCTTCTTCCGCGGAAGGAAACGCTAACCGCAACAGCAAGGCCCGCCCCACAAACGTGAGGCGGGCCGTTTTCGTTTGAGCAATCATGCAGCGACGTGATGAGGCAAATTAATCCACGCGCTTGTCGCCCATAAAGAAGAGCGCCACCGTACCTGGTCCGGTGTGCGAACCGATCAGAGCACCGATATTGTTGATTTCAATCTTGCCTTTGAGCTGCGGAATCTGTTCCTCAATCAGCGCCGCAACGGCCTCGGCATCCTCGCGGCACGCCGAATGGGACAAGACGCACTTACCCGAATAATCCGCACCGTCCTGCACGTGTGCCATCATGGTCTTAGCCATCTCGGAAATCGCGCGCTTCTTGGTGCGGATCTTCTCACGTGGCGACAGCCCACCTTCGCAATCTACCGTCATGAGTGGGCAAATCTTAAGCGCCGTGCCGATGATCGCGCTCGCGGCCGAAATGCGACCGCCACGCAGGTAGCTCGACAGATCGGTCGAGAAGAACCAGTGGTGCAGGTTGAGTTTATGCTCCTCAATCCAAGCAGCCGTCTCATCGAGCGAAGCGCCGCTATCGCGAACGTCGGCGGCATATTCCAGCAATAGGCCAAAGCCCGAAGACGCCCCCAGTGAATCGATGACACGCACCTTGCCGCCCTGGGGATAGCGATCCGCGAGCATCTGTGCCGCAACGCAAGCCGAACCATACGTACCCGAAATACCCGACGACAACGTCAGGTGCAGCACGTCTTTACCCTCGGTAACAAACGGCTCCCAAAACTCCTCGTACTCACCCACGCTCACCTGAGACGTCTTGGGCATGGCGCCCGCGGCAATCTGGGCAAAAAACTCGTCCGGCGCAATCGACTGATACAGATCGTCCGTATAGACAACCTCGTCGATCTCGTAATGAAAACACACGACAGGGATATTGCGCGACGCAAAGAACTCACGGGTTCGGTCAGCAGCGGATTCACAGGTCAGGACAAAATCACTCATATGAGGCTCCTTAAGTATTGCTACGCAAATTATCGCACAGCAAGCCTAAATACGATACAAATGTCCACTATTTACCAATTCGAACCAAAAATAGCGAACATCTTTACCACCATCGTCTCCACCGGCCCCACGCATAAATATCTGAGAAAACACCTTCTGTCGTCTCCACTCAACCGCCATATCTACCTCAACTAAATCGATTTACCAAACCGTTCAGCCGACAATTCAGCCGCTGGCGCAAAATGGAAACAAAAGCGGCGCATACTGATAAACGTTTGACGCTGTTTATCAGTTTTACCAGCCCCATCGGAAGGTGTTTCATGGTCGCATTCGATCGCAACCCGCAAGACTTCAAGTATCTGCGCCTGCTGTCGAGACAGTTCCCCACCGAACAATCCGCGTTTACCGAAATTATCAACCTCTCGGCCATCCTCAACCTACCCAAGGGCACCGAGCATTTTATGAGCGACGTGCACGGCGAGTACGAAGCCTTTATGCACATCCTCAATAACTGCTCGGGCGTCGTGCGCGAACATGTCGACGAGATCTTTGGCGACACGCTCTCCTTTGACGAAAAGGGCGAGCTGTGCACGCTTATCTACTACCCGCGCGAGAAGATCGAGCTGGTCCGCAGCCAGCACGAGGACTCCCCCACCTGGTACAAGACAATGCTCGACCAACTCATTGTGGTTGCCCGCTCGCTTTCAAGCCGCTACACGCGCTCCAAGGTGCGTAAGGCCATCCCGCGCGATTACGCCTATATCATCGACGAGTTGTTGCACACGCACCCGGACGAGAACAACTATCGCGTGCGCTATCACGAGCGCATCGTGGAGTCCATCCTGGAGACCGCAAGCGCCGACGATTTTATCGAGTCGCTCGCCTCGCTTATCAAGCGCCTGGCCGTCGACCACCTGCACCTGGTGGGCGACATCTTCGACCGCGGCGGCGGCGCGGCCAAGATTATGGACCGCCTGCTCACCTACCATTCACTCGACATCCAGTGGGGCAACCACGACCTGCTGTGGATGGGCGCTGCGGCCGGTGAACCTGCCTGCATCGCCACGGTGCTGCGCAACAACCTACGCTACGACAACTACGAGATCCTCGAGAACGACTACGGCATCTCGCTGCGCGAGCTTGTCGCCTTTGCCGATGCCACCTACACCGCCGGTGAGTCCATCACCCCGCTGATCAAGGCCATCAACGTGCTGCTCTTTAAGCTCGAGGGCCAGATTATCCAGCGCCACCCCGAGTTCGATATGACCGACCGTCTGTTACTCGACAAGATCGATCACGACACCGGCACGGTCACGCTCGCCGATGGCAGCGTGTGGCCGCTCACGACCAGCGACTTCCCCACCGTCGACCCGGCGGACCCCTATACGCTCACGCCCCAGGAGCAGCACATCATCGACAAGCTCGTGTCCGAGTTTGTCACCGCCGATCACCTGCATCGCCATATCGATTTCCTCTATTCCCACGGCTCGATGTACAAGGTCACCAACGGCAACCTGCTGTTCCATGGCTGCGTGCCGCTCAACGAAGACGGGACCTTTAGCAGCATGAACTGCCTGGGCACCTGGCACACTGGCCGCGATTATCTTGATTTTTGCGACCACATCGCCCGCCGCGCCTGGCGCATGGGCGACCGCGACGCTCTCGACTGGATGTGGTACCTGTGGATTGGCTTTAACTCACCCGCCAGCGGACGCCTGGTGCGTACCTTTGAGCGCGCCTATATCGCCGATAAGAGCACCTGGGTCGAGCCGATGGACCCGTACTTTACACTTACCAAGTCGCCCTCGGTCTGCGACGACATCATGCGCGAGTTTGGCGTCGCGCCCATGGCATGTTCACCGACCGGTCACATCATCAACGGCCACACACCCGTTAAAACCACCAAGGGCGAGCAGCCTATCCGAGCCGAGGGGAAGCTGCTGGTCATCGATGGCGGCTTCTGCCGCGCCTACCATCCCAAGACGGGTATCGCCGGCTATACGCTCATCTCGAGCTCGCGCGGCTGCCGTCTCAAGTCGCACCGGGCCTTTACGACGGTTGCCGAGGCACTCACACGCAACGTGGACATCGAAAGCGAGACCAACCGTTTTGACCAAGCAGACCGTCGCCGCATGGTGAGCGACACCGATTCCGGAGCCAAGATCCGCAGCCAGATCCAAGACCTGCGCCAGCTGCTCGATGCATATAGAAACGGTGCTATCGAGGAGCGCGCCTAGCCCCACCCGCGGGGATTGGCTAAACTTGCTGAGTTTGTCATCCCCACGGCGTCCCGGCGCCACCCTAAGGCAGGTACCATGCAAAAGCTCCTTGCGCAGATCATGAAGTTTGGCGTCGTCGGCGTCATTGCCACGGTCATCGACTTTGGCATTATGAATCTGCTCCACTACGGTCTGGGCCTCAACATCCTAATCGCCAACACCAGCGGCTTTATCATCTCACTCATCTTTAACTACCTCGCCAGCATGAAGTACGTGTTTGCGCACAAGGAGGGCATGAGCCGCCGCCGCGAGTTCATTATCTTTGTCGTGCTGTCCGTGATCGGCCTGGCACTCAACGACGGTATCGTGTTGACACTCAACGCCGGCCTGGGACTCGAGGCCAATATCGCCAAGATCTGCGCCACCGCGCTTGTCATGGTCTACAACTTTGTGACCCGAAAGATCTTCCTGGAAGGCGACGAGACCAAGTAACTCGCAACCTTGCAGCTTTACGATGCCCACGGATGACGCACGTCGAGCGCTGTGTTGTTCGTGGGCTTTGCTCGTTTACGGGCAAATTTTCAACGTTTGCGGATTAGCTCTTGAAAATTTGGCGAGTTCGTATAGTTCTTGGCAAAGACCTTACGTTTCCCTTGCAAAAGCTCTAAAGTATCCTCTGCTCGATTCATCAACGCATTGGATGTGATTACGTGCGCAAGGCACTGGCACAACCTCATACCAAGCAGTTCCTCAAGTTCGCTGTCGTGGGTCTTATCTCCTTTGGCATCGACTGGGGTATGCTCATTGCGCTTGTCGAGCTGTTTCACCTCGACTTTTTGATGAGCACCACGGTCTCGTTTACCACGTCCGTCGTGGTCAACTACTGGCTTAGCATGAAGTTCGTGTTCGACCATCGCGAGGGAATGAGCCGCAAGCGCGAGTTCACGATCTTCACCATCCTGTCGGTGATCGGTCTGGGCCTCAACGACCTATACATGTTTGTGGGCGTCACGTTTTTGAGCATCGGCTACCAGGCCATGAAGGCCATCGCCACGTTCCTCGTCACCTGGTACAACTACTTCAGCCGTCGCTTCTTTCTCGAGGGCGCACGGTCGTAGTCGATTCGCTATTTGCTTGAATGTATAACCGGTTGGAATTCCCATTCCAACCGGTTTTTTTGTTTGCCGAAAGACCCGGCGACCCAGTCCCATTCACTTGAAAAACGGGCGGCCCGGATGTTTGTCCGAACCGCCCGTCTGGCGCGCTATGTCGAGGCCTCTAGCCTGTAACGTAATACCAGACCACGTTGTCGCCGTTGGAGAGAACGTAGTTGCTGCAGGCCGTCATGGGCGTTGAGCCGTTGACGGAGTACATCCAGCCGCTCGTGCCGCCGTACTGTTTCTCGGCCAAACCACCAATCGCGGAGACATACGTGCCGTACGACGAGCCATGTGCGTTGACGGAAAGACCCAGCGCGCACAGGGCATCGTAGACGGTAGCGCCTTCGTTAAAGGTAAAGGTGCCACCAGAAGACACAGGATTGCCCACAGCGCTCGATGTGACCGAAACCGTCACTGTTATGTAGCTGGACTCCTGCGAGCCGCTCTGGCCGCCCGAGGAGGCGTTTCCACCATTAGAGGATGAGGCTCCATCAGACGACTGGCCAACGCCAGACGCATTGGAAGTATCACCGACTCCCGTATTTTGGGCAGCGGATTTATCGCCAGACTTCTTGCCGTCCTGGTCCTCGGACTTCTTATTATCCGAGTTCTTGTCCGATTCCTTGTTTGAAGACTCGGAATCGTCCTTGGACTTGGACTCATCAGAATGCTTGGACTCATCTTTTGCGTCATTCGATGACTTGGAATCCTTGGAACTGGCCTCGCCCGAAGTCGTAGTCGAGCCAGACACCTTGGTGTCCCTGGTGACGACGCTCTCCCCCGTCACGGTCTGAATGATCCAGTCGATGGACCAGGCGCCGCTCTCGGAAGGATGAACGAAGCCCAGCGAGACGACAATCAGAATGGTGCACGCGGCAGTCAGAACGCCAAGGAGCGCCTTCCGTCGAGGGGCGGACGCCGCCGAAGCGGCGTCCTTTTGCTTTGCATCGTCAAGCTGGATAAACGAGGAATCTGGTTGCTTGGGGTCAGCGTCCTTGGATTTATTGGACACAGCCCTCACCTACCGACGTTTGGTGAACACGAACACACCGACGATGGCGAGACCGATGACGCCGGCGGCAACGCCAACGATGGCGAGTGGGTTGGTGCCAGTCTCCTGCTCGGAAGCACTAGAGGACTTCTTAGCAGTAGTCGTGGAAGCAGCACCCGTATCGGACTTGGAATCGGACTTCTTGTCGGACTTGCTGTCCTTCTTGTCAGACTTCTTGTCAGACTTCTTCTCGTCCTTCTTGTCGGACTTATCGGAGTCCTTCTTGTCGGACTTGTTGTCCTTGGTCTCGGTCTTGGTCGACACCGTCGTCTTGGTCGTCGGCTTATGACCCGGGGCGACAGCGCCGCCAGTCTGCTGGCCCTTAGAGCCGGAACCAGTGCCAGCGCCAGCACCGGAACCGTTGCCAGCGCCACCGTTGCCACCATTAGTGCCAGAACCGCCATTACCGCCAGGGTTAACGGCATTCTTGGTCCACTTGGCATACAACGTCAGGTCGGCCGTCACCGGCGTACTGAAGTCGTACGCCTGCGTGCAAGGCTCATCGGTATACCAACCGCCGAAAGTGTAGCCCTTGCACTGTGGCCGAGTCGAGGGCTCCGTCGCCGCCTTGCCTTCCTTCACGCGTTGAGAATCGGGCATCGCCGCATCCTTACCGTTGGCGTCGAACGTCACGGTATAGCGTTTGACCCTTTGGCCATTACCCTTGACAGCAAACAGCTTGCCCGAGTCATTGACATAGTAGAGTGAACCATCG
>DBGFLF010000140.1:0-8460 GCA_048528725.1 Collinsella sp. | reverse complement strand
CCGCGGCGGCCCGCGCTGCATGAGCATGCCCTTCTGGCGCGAGGACCTCTAAGTCTTTCCGTTTCCGGTGCGGTCCCCCTACAACCGCACCGGTTTCGCCCGTCAAACGGGCAACACTAATACTTACGTAATTCATTTTTTCGAAAGGAAACGAACCATGGGTGTTAACCTCTCCGGCCGTAGCTTCCTCAAGCTCCTCGACCTCTCCACCGAGGAGATCGAGTACCTGCTCAAGCTCTCCAAGAACTTCAAGGATATGAAGCGCGCTGGCGTTCCGCACCGCTATCTCGAGGGCAAGAATATCGTTCTGCTCTTCCAGAAGACCTCCACTCGTACCCGCTGCGCCTTCGAGGTCGGCGGCATGGATCTGGGCATGGGCGTCACCTATCTCGATCCGGGTTCGTCGCAGATGGGCAAGAAGGAGTCCATCGAGGACACTGCCCGTGTTCTCGGCCGCATGTATGACGGCATCGAGTTCCGTGGCTTTGCCCAGGACGACGTCGAGGAGCTCGCTGCTAAGTCCGGCGTGCCCGTGTGGAACGGCCTGACCACTGAGTGGCATCCCACCCAGATGCTCGCCGATATCCTGACCGTCCAGGAGAACTTCAACTACGACATCAAGGGCAAGACCCTCGTCTTCATGGGCGACTGCAAGAACAACGTCGCTCGCTCCCTCATGGTCGTCTGCTCCAAGCTCGGCATGAACTTCGTGGCCTGCGGCCCCGAGGAGTGCATGCCCGCCGACGACGTCATCGAGGCCTGCAAGCCCATCGCCGAGGCCAACGGTTGCACCATCAAGCTGACCACCGACGTCAAGGACGGCGTCACCGGTGCCGACGTTATCTACACCGACGTGTGGGTCTCCATGGGCGAGCCCGACGAGGTCTGGGCCGAGCGCATCGCTCAGCTCACCCCGTATCGTGTCACCTCCGAGGTCATGGCTATGGCCAACCCGGGTGCCATCTTCCTGCACTGCCTGCCCAGCTTCCACGACACCAACACCACCATTGGCGCCGAGAAGTGCGAGCAGTTCGGCATCACCGAGCAGGAGGTCACCGACGAGGTCTTCGAGAGCCCCGCTTCCAAGGTCTTCGACGAGGCCGAGAACCGCATGCACACCATCAAGGCTGTCATGTACGCCACGCTCAAGTAAGAGCATCTAGCATCTCGCTCGGGGTGTATTGCTGCACACCCCGAGCAGTTTTATCTGGTAATAATCTCGCATCAAGCGGCAGGCACGGCACGGAAGAGCCGCTTCTGGCGAGATCAGTAAATGATTTATGAAGGGGGGATGAGAACTATGACTGAGACCGCTAAGAAAAAGCGCGGTATGCCTTCATCGTTCACCATTCTTCTTGCTCTGCTGGCAATTGTCGCAGTGATTACCGTTATCGTCTCCGGCACGTCCGGCGGCGCGGTTACTGCCGCCCGTCTGAGCGATTTCTGCACCGCCCCGATTAAGGGCTTCGCTGACGCTCTGCCCGTCTGCCTCTTCGTTATGATCCTGGGCGGCTTCCTCGGTATGATGACCGAGACCGGCGCCCTGGACAACGGCATCGCCGTTCTGGTGCAGAAGCTTAAGGGCAACGAGATTATGCTCATTCCCGTGCTGATGCTCATCTTCTCCCTCGGTGGTACCACCTATGGTATGTGCGAGGAGACCGTTCCCTTCTACGCCCTGCTCGCCGCTACCATGATGGCCGCTGGCTTCGACCCCATGGTCGGTGCCGCTACCGTCCTGCTCGGCGCTGGCTGCGGCTGCCTGGGCTCCACGGTTAACCCGTTCGCCGTCGGCGCTGCCGTCGACGCTCTGACCGGCGTTGGCATTGAGGTCAACCAGTCCATCATCATCGGCCTCGGTGCCGTCCTGTGGATTGTCACTACCGCTATGTCCATCTTCTTCGTGATGAACTATGCCAAGAAGGTCAAGGCTGACAAGGGTTCCACCATCCTGTCGATGCAGGAGCTCAAGGACGCCGAAGAGGCTCACGGCAAGGCTGCTTCCGAGGTCCACAAGGAGGTCAAGCTCACCGGTCGTCAGAAGGGTGTTCTGATTGCCTTCGCCTTCACCTTCGTCGTCATGATCGTCGGCTTCATTCCGCTGGCCGACCTCAACGAGGGCGTCGCTAACTTCTTCGACGCTGGCGCTGTCTACGACGCCGACGGTAACGCCGTCGTCCAGGGCTGGTCTGCCCTGATCACCGGCCTGCCCATTGGCCAGTGGTACTTCGACGAGGCTTCCACCTGGTTCTTCCTCATGGCCGTCCTGATCGGTATCATCGGTGGCCTGTCCGAGAAGCAGATCGTTAACACCTTTATCACCGGCGCTGCCGACATGATGTCCGTTGTTCTCGTCATCGCCCTCGCCCGTGGTATCTCCGTCCTCATGGCTAACACCGGCCTCGACGTCTTCGTCCTCGACGCTGCCGCCAATGCTCTGGCTGGCCTGTCCGGCGTGATCTTCGCTCCCATGAGCTTCCTGGTCTACTTCGGCCTGTCCTTCCTGATCCCCTCGACCTCTGGTATGGCTACCGTCTCCATGCCCATCATGGGACCGCTGGCTGTTAAGCTCGGCTTCTCGCCCGAGGTCATGGTCATGATCTTCTCCGCCGCCATCGGTGTCGTGAACCTGTTCACTCCGACCTCCGGCGCCATCATGGGCGGTCTCGCCCTGGCCAAGATCGAGTGGACGACCTGGCTCAAGTTTGCCCTTAAGCTCATCGTCGCGCTCTCCGTCGTCTGCGCCGTCATCCTGACCGTCGCCTGCGTGCTGCTCTAAGTACCCAACGGGTACCCCACGGAAACCTTGACGATCCTGTAAAGGATCACCTGGTCATCGTCTGTCCGGTGGGGTAAACCCACCGGTAGACTCCTACCTTTAGCCCCCTTCCGTTCCGTGCGCGGGAGGGGGCGCTCTTGTGTTCCGGCGTTTTACCAAACGCCGGAACCACTCGACGCTGCAAGCCCGCCAGAGCGGCAATCTGACGTTCAATCGTCGGGCATGGCCAAAAGACCTATGCCCTCCTCTTTCACGTCACCTTGCTCGCCCTGGCGGGCTCTCGCTGACTTTTGCTCCACCTGCGGCGCTGCCATTGTTGGTGTTATGGGGCGGTGCAATGGGGTCAGGTTAGTTTGCACCAAATATGTCCGACAAGAGGTTTGACGGATGTTTGGTTGGTGCCTGTTGATGGTCTGGGTATCGGGGAGGGCGGGCTCCGTTATAATCGCCTAGAACATTAAATGGAAACGGGACGGGAGCCATATATGCGCCAGGGTTTCGACAACGCGAAGTATATCGAGCTGCAGGCTGCTCACATTAAGGAGCGCATCTCGCAGTTTGGTGGCAAGCTCTATTTGGAGTTTGGCGGTAAGCTGTTCGATGACTATCATGCGAGCCGCGTGCTGCCGGGTTTTGAACCGGACAGCAAGTTCCGCATGCTCAAGAGCATCGCCGACGATGTCGAGGTTATCATCGCGATCAACGCGAACCACATCGAGAAAAACAAGGCTCGTGGTGACCTTGGCATTACCTATGACGAGGATGTGCTGCGCCTGGTTGACCTGTTCCGCGGCAACGGCTTTGCCGTCGCGGCCGTGGTCATCACCCAGTACGCCGGCCAGCCCGCCGCCGATGTGTTCCGCAATCGCCTGAACGCGCTCGGCATTCCCGCCAAGCTGCACTATCCCATCGAGGGGTATCCGCACGATGTCGATCTGATCGTTTCTGACGAAGGCTACGGCAAGAACGAGTTTGTCGAGACCACGCGTCCACTCGTTGTCGTGACGGCACCCGGCCCCGGCTCGGGCAAGCTCGCCACTTGCCTCTCGCAGCTGTATCACGAGCATAAGCACGGTACCGCCGCCGGCTATGCCAAGTTCGAGACCTTCCCGGTCTGGAATCTTCCTCTGACGCATCCGGTCAATATTGCCTACGAGGCCGCCACGGCTGACCTCGACGACGCCAATATCATCGATTCGTTCCACCTTGAGGCCTACAACAAGACCACGGTCAACTACAACCGCGACGTCGAGGCCTTCCCGGTAGTCCGTGCCCTGATGGAAAAGATCTTGGGCAAGAGCCCCTACCAGAGCCCTACGGACATGGGCGTCAATATGGTCGGCTTTGCCATCACCGATGACGATGCCTGCCGCGACGCTTCCAAGATGGAGATCGTCCGCCGCTACTTTACCGCGGTCGAAAATGTGCGCCGTACCGGCGTGGGCGATGAGCAAGTCGACCGTCTCAAGATTATTATGAAGAAAGCCGGCATCGATAAGAACTACTCACCGGCGCGCTCGGCGGCCCTCACCAGGGAGCAGCTGACGGGTGGTCCCGTGGGTGCCATGGTCATGCCCGATGGCTCCGTGGTGACCGGTAAGACCTCCACGCGCCTGGGCGCCGCAAGTTCGCTCATTATGAACGCCCTCAAGCATGTCTCGGGCGTCGACCTTGAGCTCGAGGTCATTAGCGATGAGGCGATCGAGCCCATCAGCAAGCTCAAGACGCATTTCCTGGGCAGCAAAAACCCGCGCCTCCACACCGACGAGACGCTTATGGCGCTGTCGATCACCTCGGCCACGAGTGAGACGGCCGCTCGCGTCCTTTCGGGCCTGGAGCAGCTGCGCGGTTGCGATGCCTTCTTTAGCGTGATTATCTCGCCGACGGACGAGACGGTACTGCGCAAACTGGGTATCAACGTGTGCTGCGAGCCCAAGTTTGAGCGCCGCGGTTTCTTCCATCGCTAAGTTTGAAGCACCGCGGTAATTGCATTGCATTTTGGCCGTATCGGGTTAGCGCCCGGTACGGCTTTTTGATCAATAAAGCGCCTATTTCGGCGAAAAATAGCTGTTTACCTGCCTAGAAACAATTTGAGCGGTATACAATAACCGTAACTGTTTCATCCTTAGCGGGATGCCGCATGATGGATATTACCTGCCATCGTGAGGTGTGTCGGTCGCGCACGGCGCGTTAGATGCTCGTGCTCGGTTTGAGGAGGCTGCTATGGCGGGCAAGGGTCGTGCGAGTGTCAACGATATGAAGCGTGTCGAGGTGCTGGTGTTGATGGAGATCGACCAGCAAACCGAAGACAATGGCGGGCCGTATGGTTTCTCGCGCAAAACGCTTGCCGAGCGCGTGGGGGTTTCGCCGTATCGTGCCCGCGCCGCAATCGATCGCTTGGATTCCGAAGGCATGATTGATGTCGTCTCGCGTTATAGCGACGACGGCGGTCAGCTTGCAAATGGCATTTGCCTCACCGAACGTGGCGAGTGGTATCTTGAGGGCGTCCGTACCGGCATGCTCGTTCAAGAAATGCTTGAGGACGAGGTTGCTGATCGATAGCAGCATGTAACCCTTGCCATAGCGACGCCGCCTGGGAAACCGGGCGGCGTTTTGTTTCAAGATTGAGAAATGCAATCGCACGCGAGAAAAATTGCGAACGGTCCGCGGCGCGAGTATTACAATGAAGACCCGTAAGATGTGGATAAACAACTTCTACGGGAAGCGCAGGTAACTCAATATGACCAAGCATGTGTTCGTAACCGGTGGCGTGGTTTCGTCCCTGGGCAAGGGTATCACCGCGGCCTCGCTGGGCCGTCTGCTCAAGTCGCGTGGCTACAAAGTAACGATGCAGAAGGCCGATCCGTATCTGAACGTCGACCCCGGTACCATGAGCCCCTTCCAGCATGGTGAGGTCTTCGTTACCGAGGATGGTTACGAGTCCGACCTGGACCTGGGTCATTACGAGCGCTTTATTGATGAGAACCTGACCCGCGATTCCAACTTTACGACCGGCGCCATCTATAAGGGCTTGATCGCCCGCGAGCGTCGCGGCGACTTTTTGGGCGGTACCGTGCAGGTGATTCCTCACGTCACCAATGCCATTAAGGACAAGTTCCGCCGCATCGAGGAGCAGACCGGCTCCGATGTAGTCATCACCGAGCTGGGCGGCACGATCGGCGACATCGAGTCCCAACCGTTTGTCGAGGCCATCCGTCAGTACCGCAAGGAGGCCGGCCCCGAGAACGTCTGCTACATCCACGTGTCGCTCGTTCCCTATATCGCCGCCGCCCACGAGGTCAAGACCAAGCCCACGCAGCATTCCGTCAAGGAGCTCCGCAGCTTTGGCATCCAGCCCGATATCATCGTGCTGCGCTCCGACCACCATATCGATGACGCTATCCGCGGAAAGATCGCAAGCTTCTGCGACGTCGACACCGATTGTGTCTTTACCAACGAGGACTGCGCGAGCATTTACGATGTTCCGCAGCTGCTTGCCGAGCAGGACTTTGACCTGCGCATTTGCGAGCGCCTGGGTCTGGACCCGCGTGAGCGCGACATGAGCGAGTGGAATGAGTTCCTGCGCAAACAGAATCACGCCAACCATCACGCCGACAAGGTGAAGATCGCCGTCGTGGGCAAGTACACGCAGCTGCCCGATGCGTACCTGTCGGTTATCGAGGCCCTGCACCATGCGGGCGTCTTCTACGATCGCCATGTGGACGTCCAGCTGGTCGACGGCGAGAGCCTCGACGAGCAGAATGTCTCCGAGGTTCTGGGCGACGCCTCGGGCATCCTGGTCCCCGGCGGCTTTGGCAAGCGCGCCCTGGAGGGCAAGATCATCGCGGCCGAGTTTGCCCGTGAGCACAAGATTCCGTATCTGGGCATTTGCCTGGGTATGCAGGTGGCCGTGTGCGAGTTCGCCCGCAACGTCGTCGGCCTTGCCGGCGCCAGCTCCTCCGAGTTCGATCCGGACGGCCCGTTTAGCGTCATCGATCTGATGAGCTCGCAGGAGGACGTGACCGAGAAGGGCGGCACCATGCGCCTGGGCGCCTATCCGTGCAAGCTCGCCGCCGATACCCTTGCTCGCGAGGCATATGGCGAGGAGCTCGTCTACGAGCGTCACCGTCATCGCTTTGAGTTCAACAACGCCTTCCGTGACCAGCTCGAGGACGCCGGCTTGGTTATCTCGGGTCTGTCGCCCGACGAGCGCCTGGTCGAGATGGTCGAGCTGCCGCGCGACGTGCATCCGTGGTATGTGGCAACCCAGGCTCATCCCGAGTTCAAGAGCCGCCCGACCAACCCGCAGCCGCTGTTCCGCGAGTTCGTGCGCGCTTCGATCGGCCAGCACGAGGGTGTCGACCGTCTGCAGGTGACGCCCATGAACCTCGCTACGGACTAAGGGTGCCGGCGAATAAGGAACATACCGAAGCTACTCCCTCGTCGCTCGCCGTGGCGGCGGGGGAGTATCTCGATTACCTCGCGGTCGAGCGGGGTTTGGCGCGCAACACGATTGCGGCCTATCGTCGTGACCTGACGACGTACTGCGCCTATCTGGAGCGGGCGGGTATTGTGTCTTTTGAAGAGGTGACCCGTCAGGTCGTGGAGGGCTTTGTCGCCGACCGTCGCGATGGGGGCTATTCGGATGCCTCGGTGGAGCGTGCGCTTGCGGCCGTGAAGGGCCTGCATGCCTTTTTGGTGCGCGATGGGGCTGTGGCCCAAAATCCAACGGCGGCGTTGCGCCTGCCTAAAAAGGCTGAGCGTTTGCCGGAGTATCTATCGGTGGAGGATGTCTCGGCGCTGCTCGATCAAGATTTCCCCGAGGGCGAGATGGGCTTGCGTGACCATGCCATCTTGGAAGTGCTCTACGGATGCGGTTTGCGCGTGAGTGAGCTGGTTGGGCTCGATGTGGGCGATATCCATATTGATGACGGGTTTGTCCTGGTGCGCGGTAAGGGCTCCAAGGAGCGTCTGGCCCCGTTGGTGGGAAGCGCGGCTCGCGCCCTGACACACTATATAGGTGACGGGCGCACTCTCCTGGCCGCGCATGCTCACGGGATGGAGACCTCGGCGGTCTTTTTAAATAAGAACGGACGTCGCCTGTCGCGCCAGGCCGTGCATGCGATATGCGAGCGGTATGGGCGCCAGGTGGGGCTGGTTGGGCTCCATCCCCACACCCTGCGCCACTCCTTTGCCACCCACATGCTCGCGGGCGGTGCCGACCTGCGTGTGCTGCAGGAGATTTTGGGCCATGCCGATATTTCGACCACGCAGGTCTACACGCATGTCGACCGCACGCAACTGACCGAGGTCTATCTGGCGGCGCATCCGTTGGCACATCGCTAGCACCTCGCTGACCTGCATATTTATAAATATTAAAGGGGACGGGCCCCAGATTGCCGAGACGCACTTTTGCGCACATGGGCAATCTGGGGCCCGTCCCATTTTTCGCCAGACACCGACGCGTTGGTGGGCCGTGTGTACCGTGGGTGGGGGAGTTTGGGGGCGATGTGAACGGCATGTAAAGGGACGTAAAAATCGCCTCAAGGTCAACTTGAAGGTTGAGGTTCGCGGGCGTGGTTCTACAGGTGGCATCCCGCCTTTGCTGTAAACACAACATATTGTGTTTTCGAACATATGCTCGGGGGTGTTTTACAACTTATCGGGGGTGGAGTGGTGGG
>DBGFLF010000139.1:0-1755 GCA_048528725.1 Collinsella sp. | reverse complement strand
TCGGCATCAGCATATTTAAAGTCGGTGAGCCACACATCAACCAGGTCACCCAGGGCAGCAACGGCACTCGCCCGCTCATAGCCGCTCGTGTTGTAGACGATCGGGATGTCCAGCCCGCGCTCCCGCGCTGCGGCAATCGCGGCCGGCAGCAGGTGAGCATAATGCGTCGCAGTCACCAGGTTAATGTTGTTGGCGCCCTGGTCCTGCAGCTCCAGCATAATCTCGACCAAGCGCTCGGGCGAAATCTCGAGACCGAAATTGCCCGTCGAGATCTCGTGGTTTTGGCAGTAGACGCATTTGAGCGAACAGCCGCTAAAGAAAATCGTGCCCGAGCCGGCCTCACCCGAAATGGGCGGCTCCTCCCACATATGGAGCGCCGCGCGGGCGACTTTAAGCGTGTCGTCGGCACCGCACACGCCATGCGCGCCCTCGTCGCGTGCCGCGCCGCAACGGCGTGGACACAAATGGCAGGCGGGCGAAAAAAGTTCGGTCAACGACGTCGGCATAAAAACATGCTCCAAAACAACGATTCAGCAGCTCAAACGTAAAGGCCCGGACCGCGCAGACGGCTCCAAGCCCAAGGCGCCGTAATCGTCCGACACGTTTTTTGTAATGTCAAGACTGGAATCAACAAAGTGCCGCTTTATGATGTAGGTATTCCGCCCCCCGCGGAGCAACTGGGTGAACCGTCGCGTTTATTTAGGGAGCCCACACAGTCGTACTTAGTACAGGTATCCTTCGTTGTTAAGGACGCTGGAACAGTCGATGAGGGCACCCACCTGTTTTAGGTGGGTTCATTTTCGTAACGTGGGGGGTGGTTTTCTTTTGCCGATTTTGCCAAAATTGCCATCACAGATCCCGTATGACACCCAACAGCACTCGGCAGAACCCCCGCCAACATCCTAATATCTGGTAAGCGCGTGATAATCGCACGGCACAAACCCCCGCACCCCCTCGGTCGAGTATCATGGGTCAGCTATGCCCTTTTGCGCGTAGCGCCCTTTGACCTTTTCCTTCGACGCTTGGCGGTTTTTTGATTCATGGTTTCCTCCACGAGCTTCATACCGTACTTATGCGTGGCGGCCGCTGCCTTTATCACGACCTTTCTCACGGTACCCCTGGTCAAGCGTCTGGCGATTAAGCTCGATGCCGTCGACTATCCCTCAAAGCGCCGCATTAACACCAAACCCATCCCGCGCATGGGCGGCACGGCAGTCTTTTTGGGCCTCGTCGTTGCCTGCATCGTGCAGATCCTGGGCACCTGGTACCTGGGCTGGCCGCCCGTTTTGGTACCGCACCCGCGCCTTCACATCAGCTACCCCGTGCTGGCACTCTCCTTTACCGTGATCTTTGCGACCGGCGCGATCGATGATGTCTTCCAGCTCAAGCCCAAGCAAAAGCTGGCCGGCCAGGTGCTCGCCGCGCTCATCGCCTGCATCGGCGGCTTAAAAATCGGCGTCATCATCAACCCGTTTGCCCCCGGCGAGATCATGCTTGGCTGGCTCGCCTACCCCATCACCGTGATCTACCTAGTGGCGTTCACCAACATCATCAACCTCATCGACGGCCTCGACGGCCTGGCCACGGGCATTTGCGGCATCGCATCGTTCACCATGTTCACGATGGCCATGCTTTCGGGCCGTATCGACGCCGCCGCGCTCTCCATCGCGCTCTTTGGCTCGTGCGTGGCTTTTCTGCATTACAACTTCAACCCCGCGAGCATCTTCTTGGGCGACTCGGGGTCGCTGCTGCTGG
>DBGFLF010000138.1:0-14575 GCA_048528725.1 Collinsella sp. | reverse complement strand
TAGTCATTGGGGACGTTCTTAAACGACTAGTTAGGCGAGGGGTGTGGACTCCCATTCTCCGGTGAGGTGGGGGATGTCGAAGGTTCGATAACCGCAGTCGTAGGCGTGGGCCTGGGCCTCGCGGATGATCCAGCAGATATCACAGGCGCGGTGCGCGTCCGAGCCAAAGGTGATCGGCACTTCGGCATGGGCAAAGCGGCGCAAAAGGCCGGTCGCGGGGTAGTAGTCGTCGAGCCCCTTGCGCGGTGCGGCCGTCGAGACCTCAACGCGGCGGCCCGTGTCGTGTGCACACTCTGCCATCTGCTTCCAGAGCGGTGCGGGGTCAAAATCGGGTGCAAAGCCTTCCTTCGAAAAGCGCATGACCAGGTCGGGATGAGCCATCACATCAAAGTTAAGCGGGCTCTCGCAGGCGCGGCACCAGTCATCGACATAGCGCTCCCACACGCCGCGTACCCCCAGGTTTTCCCAAACGTGCAAGTTGGTGTCATCGTCGATCCAGCCGCAGCGCGAATCGGGCGTATCGGGACGAGCGACGTCCTCCGTTCCCGCCGTACCCGCGGCACCGGCCATGATATCGCCTGGGTTGCCAATCCAGTGCACACTGCCCAGGCGCACGACGGCGCCCTGGGACCAGCGCTCAACCAAAGGCTCGCAGCCCTCGTACCAATCGCATTCGAAACCGTAGATAAAGGTGAGTTCTGGCGCAATCTGAGCGGCAAGATTGCGAGCGTCCTCAAAAGCCAGACGATGCGCCGGGAGGTCGCCCTCAGTAACCTGCACCTCGCAGTTAGCATCCATGCTGGCGGGCAGGGTGAGATGGTCGGTCGAGACCATGACGCGGCAGCCGGCCGCAGCAGCGGCACGGACGTTGTCCTCAAACGAGGCATGCCCGTCCGAAAACGAGGTGTGGGTATGGCAATCGACCAGCGGGCACATGGGCATAGCGGCTCCTTTGCATCAAGCGAATCCGCTTCATTGTAATGGCGCAGCTCTCAACACGCCGGGCACGCCGGGGATCGAAATCGATTGGAAAGGTTGCGCGGCGCGTGGTGCGGCCTCGCTTGCTCTCAAAACGTGTACGTCAGCCTCCAAAACCGACAAATAATGACATGTTTGGAGGCTGACGTACACGTTTGGATGGGGGCGAGGGCGGCGACGGACGAAAGTCACGCTTGTGCCACGTCCGATGTGCTAGCGTTTGGATGAACAAAACGAGCCCGCGCGGAAAGGAGCCGGACCGTATGCCATGCGATAGCACATCCCCGCTGTCCCGCGAGACCGATGCGCCCGAAACCATCGTCAAGCTGGAATGCGACATCGACGACGCGTCGCCTGAGGTACTCGCCTACGCCGCCGACCGCCTGCGCGAGGCGGGTGCGCGCGAGGTGCACTGGCTGCCCCTCTATTGTAAGAAAGGCCGCCCCGGCTGGCAGCTGCAGGTAATCTGCACCTACGAGGATATCGAGCGCCTGCAGACGATCATCTTCTTGGAAACCACGACCAACGGCATTCGTCGCCAGGTTATGGAGCGCGTTTGCCTACCACGCCGCTTTGAGCGCGTAACGACGCCATGGGGCGAGGTGTTCGTCAAGGTGGCCACCCTGCCCGACGGCAGCGAGCGTGCAGCGCCCGAGTACGAGGACTGCGCCCGCCTTGCCCGCGAGCACGGCGTGCCGCTCCAGCGCGTGATGCAGGCGGCCCAGAGCGCGGCACTGCGATTTGAATAATGCGGCTGGTGGCGACATTCTGCGCCCAGCCATATCAACCCCATTCGAAAGGATCTTCCCATGAAATACCTCATCGCCTCCGACATCCACGGCTCTGCATATTGGGCCGAGCGCCTGGTCGCCGCCATCGAGTCCGAGCAGCCCGACCGCATCGTCCTGCTGGGCGACCTGCTCTACCACGGTCCGCGCAACGACCTGCCGCGCGATTACGCCCCCAAGCGCGTAATCCCGCTGCTCAACGCCCTGGCCGACCGCATCATCGCGGTACGCGGCAACTGCGATGCCGAGGTCGACCAGATGGTGCTCGACTTCCCCGTCATGGCCGACTACGCCACGCTGTTCGACGAGACCGGCCGCGAGCTGTTCCTGACGCACGGCCACGTCTTTGGCGCCGGCATGCACAACAGCGTCGACCACGCGCCCGCGTTGCCCGAGGGCTCCGCGCTCGTCTACGGTCACACGCACATCAAGGTTAACGAGGCAAGCGAGGCGCACCCGGGCCTGTGGCTCTTCAACCCCGGCAGCGTGAGCATCCCCAAGGACGGCACGCACAGCTACGGCATCTACGAGGGCGGTGCGTTCCGCCACGTGATCCTGGAGGAGGAATAACCATGGCGCAGCACATGGCTCAGCAAAATGCCGAGGGCTCGCGCGATCTGTCCACGCTGGTCGACGCGTCGGCCGAGCTGCAGCATCTGGTGCAGACCATCTGGCGTCTGCGTCAGCCCGATGGCTGCCCGTGGGACCGCGAACAGACGCACCGCAGCATTGGCAAGAACATGATCGAGGAAGCCTACGAGGCGCTCGATTGCATCGAGGCGGACGACGCGGCGCATCTGCGCGAGGAGCTGGGCGATGTGCTCATGCAGGTGGTGCTGCATGCGCAAATTGCGGCGGATGCCGGCGAGTTTACGCTGGCCGACGTGGCGCGCGATATCGACGCCAAGCTCATTCGCCGTCATCCGCACGTGTTTGGCGATGTGGATGCCGACAGCTCCGACGAGGTACTCAAGATCTGGGATGAGGTCAAGCTTGCCGAGAAGGCCGCCAAGGACAAGGCCGTGGCGGCGGGCGAGGCTGCGCCCGAGGGACTGCTCGACGGCGTGCCCACGCATCTGCCGGCGCTGATGCAGGCTCAGAAGGTGTCGCGCAAGGCGGCTGCCGTGGGCTTTGAGTGGGAGACGGTCCAGGATGTGTGGGACGAGGTTGCCGAGGAGCGTGCCGAGTTTGAGGCCGAGGAGCCCGGCTCGCCCGAGCGCGAGATGGAGTTTGGCGACCTGCTCTTTGCCCTGGTCAACGTTGCGCGCAAGGAGGGCATCGACGCCGAGAGCGCCCTGCGCGCGAGCACGGCCAAGTTCCGCCGTCGCTGGGCTGCGATGGAGCAGATGGCGGCCAACGCCCATGTGGATCTGGCTGAGCTTTCGACCCACGGTCTCAATGACCTGTGGGATGCCGCAAAGGCAGAGGAGTAAGACTGCGGGAACGACGAGCCGGCACGCCTCGTCGCTCCCGCTAAATTTTTCGAAAAACAAGTGTATCCCTCGGCTAACTTAGGGCATAATGCAAAAAGTGCGACATGGCTAACTTACGGAGGCGCACCGACGGTGCACGGTCGGCCGGTCGCCAAGCATTCAACCCGTTTCCAAGTGAGAGGGAGACAACATGAGCGATATTTTAGATGTCTACGGTCGCGAGGTGCTCGACAGCCGCGGCAACCCCACCGTCGAGGTCGAGGTCGTGCTCGAGGATGGCAGCTTCGGCCGCGCAATGGTGCCTTCGGGCGCTTCGACCGGCGCCTTTGAGGCATGTGAGCTGCGCGATGGCGACAAGGGCCGATATCTGGGCAAGGGTGTCTCGCAGGCCGTCGAGCACGTCAACAACGAGTGCGCCGATGCCGTCGTGGGCATCGACGCCTTCGATCAGCGCGCCGTCGATGCCGCGCTGATTGCCGCAGACGGTACCCCCAACAAGACCAAGCTCGGTGCCAACGCCATCCTGGGCGTGTCGCTGGCCGTTGCCCGCGCTGCGGCAGAGTCGGCGGGCCTGTCGCTGTACCAGTATCTGGGCGGCGTCAACGCACACCTGCTGCCCACGCCCATGATGAACATCCTCAACGGCGGCGTGCATGCCGACAATAACGTTGACTTCCAGGAGTTCATGATTATGCCCGTGGGTGCTCCGAGTTTTGCCGAGGGTCTGCGCTGGTGCGCCGAGGTCTACCACACCCTCAAGGGCGTGCTACACGAGGCCGGCCTGGGCGGCGGCGTGGGCGACGAGGGCGGCTTTGCGCCCAATCTCAAGACCAATGCCGAGCCGTTTGAGTACATTACCAAGGCCGTCGAGAAGGCTGGCTTTAAGCCCGGCGTCGACTTCATGTACGCCATGGACCCGGCGTCCACCGAGTTCTACAACGCCGAGACCGGTATGTACGAGCTCAAGGGCGAGGGCGTGGAGTACACGAGCGCCCAGATGGTTGATTACTGGGAGAAGCTCGTCGACACCTACCCCATCATCTCCATCGAGGACGGCATGGCCGAGGAGGACTGGGACGGCTGGGTTGAGCTCACCCGTCGCATTGGCAACAAGGTGCAACTGGTGGGCGACGACTTGTTCGTCACCAACACCGAGCGCCTCAAGAAGGGCATCGAGCTGGGTGCCGCCAACGCGATTCTGGTCAAGGTCAACCAGATCGGCACGCTCACCGAGTCGCTCGAGGCCATCGAGACCGCCAAGGAGGCCGGCTACGCTTGCATCGTGAGCCACCGTTCTGGCGAGACCGAGGACTCCACGATCGCCGACCTGGTCGTGGGCGTCAACGCCGGCCAGATTAAGTCGGGCGCCCCGTGCCGCAGCGACCGTATTGCTAAGTACAACCAGCTCATCCGTATCGAGGACGAGCTCGAGGGCAGCGCGCGCTACGCCGGCAAGGCCGCGTTCTACAACATTCGCTAAACGGGCGAATTTGGCGAGGGGGAGGCTGACTCGGTTCCGCCTCGCCTTGGCTGGATGCCGCAAAGCACTATGGGCGCTGGGCCATACGGCTCAGCGCCTTTTTTATGTCGAGCAAAGGCTGGCGAAGGCGGTGCGGGCGCTCGTGCTATAACTAAAGGACTTAGCGCAAACAAACCTCAACCGCACAAGGCGCACATGGATCAGATTTACGACAACAGGTACTATTCCGCCGGTTCGCGCGAACCGTCACCTCGCCGTGCGCATTCGGTGCAGCTTGGCGGGTCTGGTTATGCTGGCGCTGATCGCTCCAGGTATAGTTCGCCGGCGACTTCGCATCCCAATGCTCAGCCAAATAGTTCCTCGGATAGTCCGGTGCGCCCATCGCGTTCCAAGCATGCGTCGTGCCCTTCGACCCAGGCGTCCGACAAGCCGCGCCGTCCCTCAAGTCGTCTTTCCGGCTCGGACTTTATGCACTACGCCAACGACAACGCAGCGGTCAAGGCAATTTACGACTTTACCCACGGTCCTCAGCGAGGGCTATTCATCGGCATTGTCGTTGCCCTGGTGCTCGTGAGCCTGTATTTCCCCGTGCGCGATCTGTACGTGGCAAAGCGCTCGAGCGATATCTTGGCCAAGCAGGTCGAGATTCGTCAGCAATACAATGATGAGCTGCAAAAAAGCGTCGACAAGTTGCTCTCGGAGGAGGGTATCAAGGACGCGGCATCCGAGGACTTGGGCCTGGTGATGCCCGGCGAGAAGAGGATTGAAGTGCAGGGCCTGGACGACGATTCGGATTCGTCTTCGAGCAAGAAGTCGTCGAACGCCAAGAAGGCCAGCGAAGTTGCCAAGGAAATCGAAGAAGTCGGTAAGGACGCCCCGTGGTATATCCAGGCGCTCGACATGCTGTTTGGGTTTAACGGTGTCGAGGGCCAGACGGTCGTGTCCAACGGCGAGTAGCGCCCGGAGGGGAACCCGCAATGGCAGATTGCAAACGATATAAGGTGGCGGCGATCGATCTGGGAACGGTGTCGTCGCGACTGGTGTTGGCCCAGGTCGAGGGCGGGGCGATTGTGGAATCGTCCAAGCATACCGAGATTACTGACCTGGGCGAGGGTGTGGACGCGACGGGTCGCTTTTGCGAGGCGGCGGTCGAGCGTGTGCTCGCTGCGTGTCGCATGTTTGTGGATGAGGCCCGTGCCTTTGGGGCCGCGTGCATCTGCACCACGTGCACGAGCGCCGCGCGCGATGCGTCCAATGCCGCGCTGCTGCTGGACGGCCTGCGCGATCTGGGGCTTGAGCCACAGGTGATTCCGGGCGAGGTCGAGGCGCGCCTGACGTTTTTTGGCGTGGCGCACGACTTTGCCGGCGAGCGCATCATTGTTGCCGATTCGGGTGGCGGATCCACGGAGCTCGCGACGGGCGTCTATGCGCCGGAGCGTGGGGTCTTTGCGCTGGAGGGCACGCGTTCGCTGGACATCGGTTGTCGCCGCGTGACGGAGCGGTTCTTCTCGGCGCTGCCGCCTGCGGACGGCGAGCTTGCTGCCGCTGCCGCGTGGGCAGGTGAGCAGTTCGCCGCCTATTTTGAAGGCCTGCCCAGCGACTTTGAGCGCGCCGAACACTTGGTCGTAGTGGGCGGCACGGTGACTACGCTGGTGGCTCTGATCCACGAGCTGGAGCCGTACGATTCGAGCTTTGTGCACCTGCGCGAGCTTTCGCTGGATCAGGTTTCGGCCGCTATTGAGCGCATGTCTGCGCTGGATGTCGCAGGCATTGCCGCGTTGCCAGGCGTGCAGCCCAAACGCGCGGGCGTGATCTTGGCTGGCGCCGTGGTGATCCGCGAACTCATGCGTGCCGGCGGCTACAAGACACTCACCGTAAGCGAGAACAGCCTACTCGCCGGTATGGCCGCCACCATCAACGAGGCTCTCGACGGCACCGCCCCCACCATCGCCTGGACCCCCGCTCTCAGCACCCTCTAAATAAGCTGCGGTGAAATAGTTCCTAAATAAGCTGGTAAACGGTATAAACAGGATCTATTCCACCGCAACTTAGAGCTCCGCCGGCGTGTAAAAGAAACGAGCCCGCATCCCTGGGGGACACAGGCTCGAAAGCTCCATATGGTAGGGGCGGTGGGACGTCTGCGTATTTGCTGCGCAAATACGCACCGGCTTCGGCCGCCTGTCGGCGCCCTCGCCGGCTCGCTGCGGACGCTGCGCGTCCGCTTGACGCTCGCCCCCTCGCGGGTTCGAGTCCCACCGGCATCTTAAAGAAACGAGCCCGCATCCCTTGGGGACACAGGCTCGAAAGCTCCATATGGTAGGGGCGGTGGGACTCGAACCCACAATCCTTGCGGCGAGAGATTTTAAGTCTCCTGCGTATGCCAATTCCGCCACGCCCCCGTGAGACTAGAAGTCTAGCACAAGCCGTCCGTTACGCGTTGACGGCCATCGAGTGTTGGCCCGACTTCTCCAGGAACTCCTGGAACTTGGCTTCGTCGCCCTTGTTCTGGTACTGCAGGGCCAGCAGGTACTCCAAGCGGCAGCGCTTGACCTTGTCGTCACCGGCATCCTTGAGCATGCGCTCCAGCTCGGGAATGTCGTTGTGGCGCTTGAGGATCATCGTGTCGTACATCAGCTGACACTCGTGCGCGACTGCCTCGGCCTGACCGCCCTCAAAGCCCTTGATCTCGTGCAGCAGCTCTTTGGACTTTTTACGGTCCTCCTGGCCAACGTAGTAGTTAAAGGCCTTGATCACCAGGTCGACGCGCTGCATCTTGGGGAGGTTGAGCCCCAGCAGCAGGTCGAACATCTCGCTGGCACGCTCGTGGTCCTCGCGCAGCAGATAGGAGTTCAGACGCAGGTAGTCGCGGTTGTAGCGCGGGTACAGCATGCTGGTGAGTTTGCCGTCGAGCAAACGATCGAACTCGTCCCACTGCTTGGCGGCCATAAGCTGCTGCAGGCGCTTGAACGTTGTGCGTTTTTTGACGCTAAAGAACACCGACACGGCGATGCAGATGATAACGACGGCGGTCCAGAGTGTGCGGGAATCGGGCATATTAGGGTCCTTAGTCGCTCATAAAGCGAGCGGTATGACAACACGTACTAGATGTATTATACGCAGCGCGCAAGCAAACTGGCATAAAAGCTCATCGAGGCCGAGTGCCATCGCTCGCTGCGGTACACTTACCTAAAGTAAACCATGAAGGGAGACATTACCTATGAAGAAGATCGTTTTGGCTTGCGGTGCTGGCGCTGCTACTTCCACGCTCGTTGCCCAGAAGGTCGCTACCCTGCTCGACGCCAACGGTTATGCCGACAAGTACGAGATCGTGCAGTGCGCCATCTCCGAGGCCAAGGATTACTGCGACGAGGGCGCTGACCTGCTGATCGCCACCACCGTTGCCCCCGAGGGCCTCACCTGCCCGTACGTGAGTGGCGTGCCCTTCATGACCGGCATGAACCGCGTTGCCGCCGAGAAGGCCGTTCTCGACGTCATGGCTCAGTAGGCGCTGACTGCATGAGTGAGCAGAACGCCAACCCGGTAGAGCTCTTTGGTATGCGCGTTGCCCATGTGGGCATTAACGCCACCGACCCGGCAGACGCCCTGGAGATCGCGGAGCTGTTCTCGACGATGATGGGCCTGCCCGTCATCGAGACCCCGGTTTCGTACTTCAACGATTCGCTGGTCGAGATCATGAAGCAGAACGGTCGTGGCACCAAGGGCCACATCGGCTTTGCCGTTAACGACATCGATGCGGCCGAGAAGTGGTTTGCCGAGCGCGGGCTCGAGGTCAACGAAGAGTCGCGCGCACTGCTGCCCGACGGTGGTACCAAGCTCGTGTACTTTAAGCGCGAGTTCGCCGGTTTCGCCGTGCACCTGTGCCGCGAGTAGCGCACAAGCTGCCATAGCTGGCAAAAAGGGATAGGGCCGCGTGGCCCTATCCCTTTATTTATGTCGAGGGGCTTCCTACCGCGGTAGGCGAATCGTAAAGCGGCTGCCGACGCCTTCGACCGAGGTCACGCCGATGACGCCGCCGTGGCTATCGACGATCCACTTGGCGATGGCAAGCCCCAGGCCCGAGCCCTGCGCTCCGGCATCGCGTGCGTTGTCGGCGCGATAGAACCGTTCAAACGCGTGAGCTGCGGATTCCTGGTTCATGCCGATGCCCTCGTCCTCAACACTTATGTCGATCGCGCCCGTGTCCGCATCGGGCGTTATGCCAAATGTGACGGTCGTTCCCGCATCCGAGTACTTGGCGGCGTTTTGCACGATCACGCGCAGAGCTTGCTTCACGAGCGCGACATCGACGGACGCGTTGCAGCGCGGGTCGCTGGCAAATGCGGCGTCAAAAGCCAGCCGATACGTGTGTCCGGCATCGATCATCTGCGATTCTTCGCATACCTCTCCGACGAGCGCTGCCAGATTGGTGTCCACACGATGCAGTGCGGTGCGGCCGGCATCGCCGCGTGCCAAAAACAGCAGTTGTTCCACGAGCTCCTGCATGTGCTCGCTTTCGGCCTTGAGCGAGGCGATGGACTCCGCCAGCACGGCTGGGTCGTCCTTGCCCCAGCGGTCGAGCATGTTTACGTAGCCCTGAATCACCGCGATGGGTGTGCGCAGTTCGTGACTCGCGTCGTTGACAAAGCGCATCTGCTGCAGCTTGGCCTCTTGCATTTGACGCAGCAGGCGGTTGAGTGCGACCTCGATGCTCGCCAAGTCGGCGTCTCCAGTGGTGACGCTCGGCGAGTCGACGCTTGCTCGCTCGATGGCCTGCTCCAGCGTTTCCATCTTACCGCCGGAGAGCTGCATGCGGCCGAGCTCGTCTACGCGTAGGGCCAGGTCGTTGAGCGGTGCCATGGTGCGGCGTACGCGTCGGGCGCCGCCGAGCATGTTGAGCACGCTGATGACCTGCCAACCTACAACGACAAGGTAGAGAGGCCATAGCGTGACGAGGTCCTGCGCGAGGGGGAAGGTCTTGGTGGTACGCGCAAGCTTGACAGTATAGGTGAGCGTTGCCAGGTCCCAGCCGCGCGCAGGCGTCAGTGACATGGCGTGAACGGTGGCGCCGGGGATCCATCCTGCGGTAAACGTGCCGTCGGGCAGCGTCTGGTTGTATCCATAGACGAGGATCGCCGCCGCAATCACCACCAGCAATAGATCGAGCCAGACGTAGCTCATCAGGCGGCGCCACATATAGCTCCAGTTGATGGCGCGGGCGATGGATGTGACGCGCTTGGCCTCGGCGTTACGCGCGGCAGACATAGCCCACCCCACGCACGGTCTGGATGATGCGGGCGCCGCCGGCGTCCTCGATCTTGGCGCGCAGGTGCGCGATGTGCACGTCGACGTTGTTGGCGTCGCCCACGTATTCGTAGCCCAGCGCCTCGTGCGCGATGCGCTCGCGCGTGAGCACGGTGCCGGCGTGCGCCATAAGCAGGGCGAGGACGTCGAACTCGCGGGCAGTGAGCGCGATGGGCGAGCCGCCGACCGTGACTTCGCGGCGGTCGGGATCGAGCGCGACCGAGTCAACGGTGAGCGTGGCGGGGGAGGGCGTGGCAGCGGCCTGGGCCGCGCCGCTGGCCGGGGGCATCGCAGCGGCGTTCCCGGCTGCGTCGCCCGCCATACCCGCCCCGCTGCCGGAACCACCAACGCCCGAAGCCGCCCGCACGGCCTCCGTGCGCTTCAACGCCACGCGGATCCGTGCGAACAGCTCCTCAATCGCAAACGGCTTGGCCAGGTAATCGTCGGCGCCGGCATCGAGCCCGGCTACCTTGTCCATCACGGCATCGCGCGCAGTGACCATGATCACCGGCACATCCTTGCGCTTGCGGATACGCCGCAGCACCTCCATACCGTTGAGCTGCGGCAACAGCACATCGAGCAGAATCAGATCGTAGTCGCGCTCCAGCGCCAGGTCCACGGCGGTGCGGCCGTCGGCGGCGTGCTCCACTTGGTAGCCCTCGTGCTCCAGCTCGAGCGTCACAAAGCGGGCGATTTTCTCCTCGTCCTCTACGATCAGGATTCGTGCCATACGTGCCCCCATCTGCGATTACTTGTCGTCGTTCAGATTTTGCTTGATGCCGTCCGCGGCGTCGGCGGCGTGATCCATCAGGTTGTTGATACTGCCGGGCACGTCGCCGTCGCTGTCGATGCGGTAGCGCATGCCAAAGAACAGGCCAATCAGCATCAGCCATATCGTGGCACCCCAGGCAAACAGCGCGACGATGGGGATCAGAATGGGGATGTTGAGGATGATCGTATCACGGCGCGTGGCGATAAACTTGGTGTCCAGGCTCAGGCGGAAGAGCTTTTTGAGGTACTCCCACACGCTGTCCATCTTCTTGGAGAAGTCGGTCTTTTCGCTCGACTTTTCGTAGGCGGCCTGCGCGGCGACCATCTCGGCCGAGGGCTCATCGACCGACTCGGGCTCGGTGGCGGCGTGCGCCGACGTGGTCTGGGTCTTGCCCTGCGACTCGAGCCAAATGATGGCATCCAGCACGTTGCCGTCGGCGGCGTCGAGCGCGGCCTTGGCATCGGTGTAGCTCACGTTGCACTTGGTGCGGATGGTTTCAACTTTTTCGAGGTCGTCCATGACCTGTCCTTTCGTTCGATGGGCGCGACGCCGGGCGATCTGCCCGGGCGCGAGTGTTGCGTTCGGCGGCTTGCGTTGCGCGGCGCCGCCTCGCCCTTGGTCGAACTCTATAGTGCAGGTTATAGATTAAGCGATTCTTGAGCCAAGATTAATGTTGGATGAGTTTTTGGGTGGCGGTGGGGAAGGCTGTCCCTCTGGGCGAACGTACACGGGGCGCTCGGAGCTCAGGCGTAAATTTGTGTCCGCACGGCGAGATATACTTTTAATCATGTTGAGGGGCGTGACAGGACAAGGTTCCCCGGCGCCCGCGAAATCAGAGGGGCCGCCGCGCCGCATGGCACAAACGAGTGGGGTCCCGACGCAAACAGGGGGTCATACGTGCATATCTACGCTATGAGCGACATTCACGGGTGCTTGGACGCCTTTAAGGCATCGCTTTCCACCGTCGACCTCGATGCCGAGGACTCCAAGCTGGTTTTGCTTGGCGACTACTGCGACCGAGGCCCCGATTCACTCGGGGTCTTCGAGCTCGTCATGGACCTGCAAAAGCGCTACGGCGATCGCGTCGTGGCGCTGCGCGGCAACCACGAGGAGATGTTTCTCGAGTACATTGACGAGGTGAAGGACCTTAATTTTACACAGGCGTGGATACTTGCCGACAGCAATCTGGCAACGGCCAAGAGCTTCTTAGACGCCGAGGCATTCAAGCACGTTAAGCACCTTTTGAGGCTCAGGGAGTTCGAGGAGGCCTACGCCTATACGGTTGAACGCATAAAGGCCGAGCACGCGGACGTCATCGCGTGGGTTCGCAAGCTCCCTTACTTTTACGAGAGTCCTTTCGGCCAGGTCTTTGTGCACGCCGGCGTTGACGAGGGGGCCGGGGAGTACTGGAAGCTTGGCACGTCTGACGAGTCGTTTACCATGATGCCGCCCGATTACGTGGGGCGTGAGTTCTATCTGGATGTTATCGCCGGGCACATCAACACTGAGGCGGTCTCGGGCATCGCAGGCTACCGCGGTATCTGGCATGACGACACCAGCCATTACTACATCGACGGGAACGTCATGAAGAACGGCGAGGTCGCCGTGCTGAGCTACGACTCAGAGACAGGGAAGTACAGCGGACAAGGGCTGGAGTAGGTTGGTGGGCGATTAGTTCTCCTACGGCCTGCACAACGCTACCCTAAGCCATTCGTTCATCGCCGAAGAGGGCTGCCGTTGCCAATTTTTACCCTTTGGTCTAAGTTGAAGTTCAATGGTGCCGGAGGCATAACGGCTGAATCGCAGTTCCAGGGCGTTCAAGTCACCTTTGTCCCAGTCTTTAATGTGCTGGTATAGGCAATGGCATTCGTGCTGCTCGTTGCTTAGGGCATGGGCGACGTCACGGAACGCAAGCAGGGAGATGAGCACATGCCACTGCTGATCTAAAACAGTCGTATTGTCCTTGAAAGGATTAAAGGCATCGATTTCTGCAACCGAATCTTTGTCGAAGTAAAAGCGGTAATGCCCTTGGCTGTCGGTGCGGTGTTTAAGCGCAAGGTAGAAAACAGCATCTTCCGGTGATGCTTTTATACCATTGTTTTTAAGCCATTCATTCCACCTGCCTTCTTTCAGGGCAGATTTCATCTCCATAAGCCTGTCTTCATTAAGGCAATTTAGGCTGCGTACGGTTTGACCAAGCACATTGGCCTGGTCATCTACTGTCCTATCGGAATTATTTTTGTAGGGATTGTTGCACCAACCAATAAAGTCTTTGACGCCTATCGGCTCGACAGAGGGCCTGTCGACACGGTTGAAAAAGTCCTGGATTTCGTTCAAATCGGCGAACTTGACTTCGTTCATATCTGGATTCCTTTCTTATCAGGAAATATGCCTCATTATAGGCATGCCTGCGGTCGTAGCGGCTAGGGGCGCCAGTGCTAGTGAGGGTTCCAGAGAAGGAAGCGGTGCACCCTCGGAACAGCCAAGAATCAAGGTCTAATACTTTTCGAGAAGTGAACGAGTGAAATCGCACCCCTGAAGCATCGACACTTTAAAGGCGTCGTTTCCTGCGGTTTTGGCGTTGGAATCCTGCGATTTTTGCCGTCGAAAAATGTGGATGCTTCAGGGGTCTAAAAACAGCCGTTCACTTCTCGGGAAAAGTATTAGACCTCGATAGCGGGGGATGGGGTGCCGATGCAAAACGGCGTCAAGGGTTGGTCGAGCAGGCGGTTTCTCCATTGATGTCCGCACGGCATGTGACACTTACCCTGCCGCCCTGCTCCGCCGCGGTGGTATGTACCTGAACAACGACCCTCTAAGGAGTTCGATATTGATGAGTGACAACACCAAGCATCTCGCAAAGAAGTGTGTCAAGGACGCGGGGCCGTGCCTCGCGTTGTGCCTTGCCGGCGCAGCGGTCGCGCTGCTGGCTGTTCTGGGGCCATTCGACGTGCTCCGAAGTGCCAGTTCTCTGCACGTTTGCATGGCCCTTGCCGGCGCCATGATGACCGGCGGCGTGCTCGATCTGGTTTTTTGGGTGCTTGACCCGTTTGGATGGAAGAACGAGGGGTAAGCCCTAAGGGATGGAAGGGCTGGAACGGTTGACCTAGTGATCGTGCAGAATGCGGGCTAGTGACTTACAGGGAAGTGGTAATCCGATGACGGTCTATGTGACGGGCGATATTCACGGCGGCGTCGACATGCAAAAGCTGCGCGACTGGGAGCTTGGGGATAGTCTGACGAGTAACGACTATCTCATCATCGCGGGCGACTTTGGCTTTCCGTGGGATTTCTCTGCCGAGGAATGCGCCGACATCGCCTGGCTGGAGTCGCGGCTCTATACCGTGCTGTTTGTCGACGGTAACCACGAACGCTTCGACCATTGGGCGGAGCGTCCCATGGAGCTGTGGCACGGTGGGCTGACGCAGCGCCTGTCGGACACCTCTCCCATACGGCGCCTGACGCGTGGCGAGGTTTTTGAGCTCGACAACTCAACGATCTTTACTATGGGCGGTGCCACGAGCGTGGACAAGGAATACCGCATTCCGTATTCCAGCTGGTGGCCACAGGAGCTGCCGGACGAGCGCAACTTTGAGGAGGCACGGACAAAGCTCGACAGCGTGGGCTGGAAGGTCGACTACGTAATCACCCACACCTGCTCTACGCACATGCTTTCGCCCACGCTCTATCCGGCGCCCGGCTGGGATTGCCCCGGCGTTGATCGACTTACGGCGTTTTTCGATGAGCTGGAAGATCGCTTGGACTACAAGCACTGGTACTACGGGCATTTTCATCGGGATGCCAACCCGGCCGAGCGCCACAC
>DBGFLF010000137.1:0-2067 GCA_048528725.1 Collinsella sp. | reverse complement strand
CGGCGCAGGGGCAGCATAGAAGACGCCCACCATGGGAGCAGTCACCTCGGTGCCCTTGGGCTCCGGCGCGGCGGCAGGTGTCTGCGTGGCGGGTTCCGGTGCGGCAGGCGCGACTGTGGGAGCTGCAACTTGAGCGGCCACGGCACCCGGCATAGGCATGGGCACGGCAACCGGCTGCGCGGCACTCGCGCGCTCGAGTTCGACCGCGGTGCCATCGGGCTCCTCAACGCGTACGCGCGTGAGGCCGCGGTCCTCCATCACATCGGCTATCTCGGCAAGTCTTTTGGAATCCATGCTCTAGCTCCTCGTATATCTACGCAGCGCGATGGCGGCGTTGTGCCCGCCAAAGCCCAGGTTGGTCGAAAGCGCCCAGGTAAGGTCGGCGCGAACCGCGCGATTGGGCGTGTAATCAAGATCGCAGGCGGGATCGGGCGTGTGGTAGTTAATGGTCGGCGGCACCACGCCCTGCTCGAGCGCCATGGCGCAGGTCATGACCTCAATGGCCCCCGTGGCACCGATCATGTGCCCGGTCATCGACTTGGTCGACGAGACATGTGCGGCGCGCGCCGCGTCCTCGCCGAGCGCTCGCTTAATGCCCGCCGTCTCGGACGAATCATTAAGCTTGGTCGAGGTGCCGTGGGCATTGATGTAGAGGCGCTCGGAAGGCTTGACGTCGCCCTCGGCCACCGCCAGCGATATCGCGCGGGCAATGCCGGCAGCCTCGGGATCGGGACTCGTGATGTGATAAGCATCATCGGTGTTGCCGTAGCCCACGACCTCGGCATAAATGTGCGCACCGCGCGCCTGCGCATGTTCCATGCTCTCGAGTACCAGCACGCAAGCGCCCTCGCCCATCACAAAGCCGTCGCGGTCTGCATCGAACGGGCGGCAAGCCGTCGCAGGATCGGGGTTGGTGGTCAATGCGCGGCAGGACGTAAAGCCTGCAACGGCATCGGGGATAATGGCCGCCTCGGCGCCGCCCGCTAGGATCGCGTCGGCATAGCCGTGCTTGATGGCGCGGAACGCCTCGCCCACCGCATGGGCCGAGGTCGCGCAAGCAGTCACGACTGGCAGGGTCGGTCCCTTTGCCTTGTGGCGGATCGCGATATTGCCCGAAGCCATGTTGGGGATCATCATCGCAATCATATAGGGCGATGCGCGGCGAGGTCCACGATCGGCGATCGTGTGGACGTTGTCGACGAGCGTCGTCATGCCGCCCACACCCGAGCCCACGTAGACGCCCAGGCGCTCACGATCGATGGCGCCTTCGACATCAAAGCCCGCATCGTGCATTGCCTCGTCCGAAGCCGCCATCGCAAACTGAACGCAGGGGTCGAGATGCTTGGCGTCACGCTTGCCAAAGTACTCGTTGCCGTCAAAGCCCTTGACTTCGGCCGCCACCTTGACGGTAAACGCATCGGTATCGAAGTGCGTGATCGGGCCGATGCCACAGGTCCCGGCGCACATGGCCGCCCAGGTGGCAAGCGCGGTGTTGCCGAGCGGCGATACGGCACCGATGCCGGTGATTGCAACTCTCTGTTCCATCATGGTCTCCTCATCCAAGCCGTTCTTCGGCCCTGGTTTCTACATCGCCATTCCGCCGTCGACGCGCACGACCTCGCCCGTAATGTAAGCAGCCGCATCGCTCGCTAAAAAGCGCACCACGCCGGCCACTTCCTCGGGACGTGCCATGCGCTTAAGGGGAATCTGTTCCTCGGTTGCCGTACGCACCTTCTCCGAGAGCTTTGCCGTCATATCTGTCTCGACAAACCCGGGGGCGACCGCGTTCGCTCGTACGCCACGAGGCGCAAGCTCGCGCGCCACCGCCTTGGTAAGCCCTATCACGCCCGCCTTGGAGGCAGCGTAGTTGGCTTGCCCGGCATTGCCCATCAGGCCCACGACCGAGCTCATGTTGACGACGCAACCGCCGCGCTGGCGCATAAAGGTCTTGGTGAGCGCGCGCGTCATATTGAATGTTCCCTTGAGATTGACATCGAGCACGCGATCGAATGCGTCATCGCCCATGCGCATGAGCAGGCCATCGCGGGTGATGCCGGCGTTGTTGAC
>DBGFLF010000136.1:0-4789 GCA_048528725.1 Collinsella sp. | reverse complement strand
ACGCATGCGCACCTGCTCTCTTTTTGGAGCAAGGAAGTGCCCGAGACGCTTGCGCGCGCCAAGGAAGCGGGCATTGACTTGTTGGTGACGGTCTTCGACCCCATTGCCGATAAGCGCAGCGTGGCGGACTATAGCGACTGGCTGACGCACGAGATTCTGCCGATGCAGGATATTCCACAGATCAAGTATCTTGCCGGCGTGCATCCGTATGGCGCACCGGACTATACCGATGATATCCATGCCCAGATTGTGACTGCGCTCGATGATCCCTTATGCGCCGGTATTGGCGAGATCGGTCTGGACTACCACATGGACTATGACGACGATATCGCGCCGGCGCCCCACGACGTGCAGATCGACTGTATGGCGCGCCAACTCGAGGTCGCCATACGCCGCAATGTGCCGGTAGAGCTGCATCTGCGTCATGAGGATACGGACGAGGAGCGCACCTCGCATGTGGACGCCTACAACGTGTTGCGCGAGGTGGGCGTGCCTCAGGCCGGTTGCGTGCTGCACTGCTTTGGCGAGGATCGAGCCACGATGGAGCGCTTTGTGGATTTGGGTTGTTACATCGCCTATGGCGGCGCGGCTACCTTTAAGCGCAACGGCGACGTGCGCGAGGCATTCGCGGCAACCCCGCTCGACCGTATTCTGTTCGAGACGGATTGTCCCTATATGGCGCCGGAGCCCATTCGCGGTCTCGAGTGCGAGCCTGCAATGATTTCCATCACAGCAAACACGCTGGTCAATGACCGCGTCGATCGTACCGGCGAGGATGCTGAAGCAGTTGCTCGAGCCGCCTGGGAAAATGCCTGCAAACTTTTTCAAAAATAGTTCTTGCGTTCGCGGTGGCGCTCCGTTATTCTAATTCCTGCACGCGGGCGTGGCGGAATTGGCAGACGCGTACGGTTCAGGTCCGTATGGGGGCAACCCCATGAAGGTTCAAGTCCTTTCGCCCGCACCATTAAATGAAAGAGCTCCCAGCAATGGGAGCTTTTTTGTTATGGGCCCATCGCGGGGACTTGAACCTGCGAAGGAGCGAGCGTAAAGAAAACGCGGAGCGTTTTTAGCGAGCTGGCGAGGGCGCCGGCAGGCGGCCGAAGCCGGTGCGGATCCGCGAAGCGGATGCGCGGACGTCCTTTCGCCCGCACCATTAAATGAAAGAGCTCCCAGCAATGGGGGCTTTTTTGTTATGGGCCGTTTTTGGCAGATTTGACCTATCGATTTCGCGCGGTAGATGCCCCTGTGGTCAAAAAGTGGCGAATATGAGTACTGGCACGAAAACAGAGACATTTCGCGAAGCCATTTTTGCTCATTTTACGCAACAGATGTACGCTAATTTGGCTCAACCTTGAGACAAAATGAAGTCATTTCGATAGACTTCGGGTTCAAAGAGGCGATTTTGACCCAAATACGCTGTTACTAAACTGGTAACAGTACTCATATTTGGCCTTTTTTGCCCACGGGTCCTCTTGTTGGTGTCACATAGCTGCTTCGTGCGGGTATCCTAGTCCCAACGTGTGCCTATCAGAGGAGAAACCATGCTGTTGTCCGGTATCATCGCTGCCCTTACGAGCTTTCTACTTCCCATCATTATTTTGTTGCTACTGCTCCCCAACGCCTGCTATGTCGTTGAGCAGCAGCATGCTGTGATCATCGAGCGCTTGGGCAAGTTCAACCGCATCGTCAACGCGGGCTTCCACATGAAGGTGCCCGTGATCGACCGCAAGGCCGCCACGGTGAGTCTGCGCACCATGAAAAACGGTTTTGGCATCGACGTTAAGACCCAGGACAACGTGACCATCGGCCTTGAGGTCTCTGCTCAGTACCACGTAAGCTATGACATGGGCGCCGGCCCGGCAGATTCGGGCATCTACAAGAGCTACTACATGCTGCAGGAGCCCGTCGACCAAATGCGTGACTTCATCACCGATGCCCTGCGCTCTTCCATCCCCGTCTACACGCTCGATGAGGTCTTTGCCAAAAAAGACGATATCGCCAAGGACGTCAACGCCACCGTGTCCGAGCAGATGGCCGCCTACGGCTTCACCCTCGTGTCGACACTCATCACCAAGATCGCGCTGCCGACCGAGGTCGAGAACTCCATGAACGACATCAACGCCGCCCAGCGAAAGCGCGCCGCTGCGCAGGAGCTCGCCGAGGCTGATCGCATCAAGCGCGTCACCGAGGCGACCGCCGAGGCCGAGGCGATGGAAAAGGCGGGCGAGGGCATCGCCAACCAGCGCAAGGCCATCGCGCTGGGCATCAAAGATTCGCTCGAGATCATCCAAGAGACGGGCGTCGGCAACGATGAGGCCAACCAGCTGTTCATGTTTACGCAGTGGTCCGAGATGATGACGGAGTTCGCTCGCACGGGCAAAACCTCGACGGTCGTGCTGCCGAGCGATTTCTCGCAGTCGGCCTCGATGTTCGAGCAGATGCTGACCGCTGGCAAAGTTCAAAGCGAGTCGAAGGAGTAGGCGCGCGTGAAATATACCGTTGTTTGCGTTGGCAAGCTCAAAGAGCGCTTTTGGAAGGACGCGTGCGCCGAATACACCAAACGCCTAGGCGCCTATGCCAAGGTAGATATGCGCGAGGTTGCCGATATCGATCCGGCCAAGGCGGGCGGTGTGGATGCCGCGCGCAACAAAGAAGGCGCGGCGGTTCTTGCTGCCCTGCCACCGCGGGCACATGTGATTCTGCTGGCTATCGAGGGCAAGGAGCGTTCGAGCGAGGAGCTCTCGACCCGTCTCGATGAGCTCATGCTGCGAGGTAACAGCGACATCGCCTTTGTAATTGGCGGATCGGACGGCGTGAGCGATGCCGTGCGCGCCCGCGCCGACGAGATGCTCAGCTTTGGACGCATTACCTTGCCGCACAACCTGGCGCGCGTGGTGCTGCTGGAACAGATCTACCGCGCCTGCAAGATTAGCCGTGGCGAGCCGTATCACAAGTAGGTCGGCAACACGAAACAATGGCGTGGGACAATGACTTTCGTTTTGAGGAACGCATCTGAGAGGACTGTGTGATATGAAGATCGGATTTGTCGGTTTTGGCAATATGGCGAGCGCTATGGCCGATGGCTGGATTGCCGCCGGCGTGGCCGCGGGCGACATGTGCGCCTGCGCAGGCCGCTACGATGCTCTGGTTGAGCGTTGCGAGGCGCGGGGCATGGCTGCCTGCCACGATGCGGCGGAGGTTGTTGCCGCGTCCGATATCGTGGTTGCGGCGGTCAAGCCGTACATGATCGAGAAGGTCTTCGCCCCACTCAAGGATGCGCTTGCCGACAAGGTCGTCCTTTCGGTCGCTTGGACCTGGGATAGCGCCAAGTGGGAACAGGTCCTGCCAGGTGTCGCTCATATCTCGACGGTGCCCAACACGCCGGTTTCGGTGGGCGAGGGCGTTATCGCCTGCGAGAAGGCTTCCACGCTTAGCGATGAGCAGCGTGCCACGGTGCTCGATCTGCTCGGAAAGCTTGGCACGGTGGTCGAGCTCGATTCGAGCCTGCTGTTTGTGGGCGGTACCGTGGGCGGTTGCGCCCCGGCGTTTGTCGCCATGGCGATCGAGGCTCTGGGCGATGCGGCCGTCAAACACGGTATTCCGCGCGCCGATGCCTATCGCATTGTGAGCCAGATGGTGCTGGGTACGGCAAAGCTGCAGCTTGCAACCGGCCAGCATCCCGCAGCGATGAAGGATGCCGTGTGCTCGCCCGGCGGTGCTACCATCAAGGGCGTCGTCGCGCTCGAGGACGCCGGCATGCGCAGCGCCCTCGTCAAGGCCATCGACGCTACTCTCCAGTAAACTGACCAATAAGGGACAGATTCATTTTGCAGGGTTTTCCTGCGGTTTTGTACCTTGAGCAAAAAGCGCCCCGCAACTGGCTCAATTCCAGTTGCGGGGCGCTTGCGTTTGCCCAGATAAAACCGACCAAAATAAGCCTGTCTCTATTTGGCAGGTTAGTCCCAGAAGCTGTCCTCCTCATCCTCGGACTTGGGGCCGCGGTCGACATACATCTTATGGGTGCGCTTCTCCATCACAAAGGCAAGAATCGCAAATAGCAGGATGCCGCCGGCGAAAAGGATGGCGAAACCGGTGCGGGTGCCAAACAAAAAGGAAAAAACTGCGTCCATTGGGTGCCTTCTTGCGTAGTTGAGTTGGGTCGTAAACGCTCATAAGTATATACTTGCCCATACATGTACAAGGTTGCAACCTAAATGGAATGTATATCGCCGGAGGATCTAATGCTTGATATCAAGTTTGTTCGCGAGAACCCCGATGCCATCGATACCGCCATGGCAAATCGCCAGACGTCTTGGGATCGCGAGAAGTTCTTTGAGCTCGACGACGAGCGCCGTGCCGTCATCACCGAGGTCGAGGAGCTCCAGGCCACGCGTAACGCCGAGTCCAAGAAGATCGGCGCCCTGATGAAGGAGGGCAAGAAGAACGAGGCCGAGGCCGCCAAGGAGGCCGTGCGCGCCGTCAACGAGAAGATCGACGGTCTGTCCGAGCGCCGTACCGCTCTCGAGCAGGAGCAGTACGACTTCATGTCTCACCTGCCCAACATTCCGTGCGAGGCCACCCCGTACGGTAAGGACGAGGACGAGAACATCGAGCGTCGCCGCTGGGGCACCCCGCGCGAGTTCGACTTCGACTTTAAGCCGCACTGGGATCTGGGCACCGATCTGGACATCCTCGACTTCGAGCGCGGCAACAAGCTCTCCGGCAGCCGCTTCACCGTTCTCGGTGGCGCCGGCGCCCGCCTTGAGCGCGCCCTTATCAACTTCTTCCT
>DBGFLF010000135.1:0-3917 GCA_048528725.1 Collinsella sp. | reverse complement strand
CCTGCTTGAGCAGTTTGTCGATGGTCTGCTCGATTTCCCTGGCTATATACACAACGCCTCCCGTCTTTCCGATGGGAGGCGTTATTTCACTTGCTTTTATTGTGGTCAAATTTAGGAATGCAATTCCTAAATTTCTCTATTCCTACTCAATAGGCAAATACGCACGCACGTACCTATGGTAACCGGCCGAATCGAACGTTCGCGCCAGCAGCAAGCCATGAAGGGGCCCTGCTATCGTGTAGCCATCATCTACAGCGCATTTCACGAAGCCGGAAAAGAGGTCGGCCCCAAACCCGCCGCGGTCACCGGCGTCGAGCACCGTCGAGAGCGTCCGCGACGGTGCAAGCTCCACAACGCCCTCGCGCCCGCATTCCTCACCCAGTTCCCTATACGCCTCGAGCCGCATGGCCGACCCCCAAAAATACCGCCGTTCGCCGGCCACGGGAAACCAGAAGTAGGGCTTCATAAGCGCGGCGTTTCGGTTTGCGAAGGCGACGGCGTCGGTGCATATATCCGCAGGCAAACGATGTTCCTCGCGCTCTACGACGTAGATGCAGCCCGCAAAGTCGCGCTCCTCCACAACGCCCAGGTCGCTCTCGCTGGAACGCAGTTCCTCCATAAAGCGGCTGTGCTCGCTCAGGGCGAGCTCACGCCGACGCAGGTCGTGGCGCATCTCTTCCTCGCGTCGGGCAAGCTGGCTCTCGATATCCCCCGGCGTGCGCGCCGTGAGCAGCTCCTGCACCTCCGCTAGCGAGAAACCCATGGCCTGATAGTACTTGCAGTCCCACAGCAGGTTCATCTGCCAGTCGTCGTAGTAGCGGTACCCATTGCCTGGATCGATCTCGGGCTGGATGATCCCGCGTTTCTCATACAGGCGCAGCGCGTCGCGGGTGAAGCCCAGCTTTTGGCGAATGTCTTTTTGCGTGTACCGCATGGATTATCTCCCCAAACCGCTTGACCTGGGTGTTGCCCCCACCTTGACCATTAATCACATAGTACATGGGCGCAGTATGCGCGCGCCACGATTTCTTGGAGGTAGTAATGAAGCTCGACACTCTGTTCTCTCCCATGAAAATCGGATCTTGCGAGATCCCGAACAGGCTTGTCGTCCCCGCCATGGTCACCAACTACTGCAACCTCGAGGGCACCATCACCGAGCGTTACCTTCGCTACATGGAGGAGAAGGCCCGCGGAGGCTGGGGCCTGCTCATCACCGAGGACTACTGCGTCCAGGAGAACCGTAAGGGCTACACGCGCATCCCCGGCCTGTGGAACGACGGCCAGATCGAGGGCAACAAGGACCTGACCGCCGCCGTTCACGCCCACGGCTCCAAGATCTTCTGCCAGATGTACCACCCCGGTCGCCAGGTCATGCCCCAGTCGACCTTTGGCCTCGACCTCGTCGCGCCCAGCGCCACCACCTGCCCCGCATGCCAGGGCCCCGCTCGCGACATGACCATCGACGAGATCGCCACCCTCGTGGACGACTTCGGCTCGGCCGCCGGCCGCGCCAAGGAAGCCGGCTTCGACGGCATCGAGCTGCACTGCGCCCACGGCTACTTGCTGGCCGAGTTCCTCTCCCCCGCCATCAACCGTCGCGTCGACCAATACGGCGGCTGTTTTGCGAACCGCGTGCGCATCGTGGACGAGATCATCGTTTCTATGCGCGAGCGCGTGGGGGAGGACTTCCCCATCATCGTCCGCGTCTCCAGCGATGACCTCGTTCCCGGCGGCCGCACCATCGCCGAGACCCTGCAGCTGTGCCGTCATCTGGAGGAGGTCGGCTTCGACGGCATCAACTGCTCTAACGGCATGTACGCCAGCAAGCCCACCGACCAGGTCATCGCCCCCATGTTCACCCCGCACGCCGTCAACATGGACCGCTGCGCCCTCATCAAGCAGGTCGTGAACATCCCCGTCATCCTCTCCAACCGCGTTAACGACCCCGAGATGGCCGACACCCTGCTCGCCATGGGCACCGCCGACTTCGTCGCCATGGGCCGCGGATCGCTCGCCGACCCCCACATGCCCAACAAGGCAAAGGCTGGCAAGACCTGCACCATCAGGCAGTGCATCGGCTGTCTGCAGGGCTGCGAGTTCCCGCTCTACATCGACTCCGAGGTAACCTGCTTGGTCAACCCCCGCGTCGGTCGTGAGTACGAGGACGCCATGGACAAGGTCGAGACCGCCAAGAAGGTCATGGTCATCGGCGCCGGCCCCGCGGGCCTTCAGGCTGCCGAGGCTGCGGCAAAGCGCGGCCACGACGTTACCGTGTACGAGGCCCAGGATCAGCTGGGCGGTCAGTTCCGCTCCGCAGCCTTCCCCGTCGGCAAGGGCGAGCTGTCCATGTACATCAGCAGCCTGCGCGCCAGCCTTGAGGAGCTCGATGTCAACGTCAACCTTGGCCAGGAGGTAGATGAGGACCTCATCGCCGCCAATAAACCCGACGCCATCGTGATCGCCACCGGCGCCAAGCCCCTCACCCCTCCCATCCCCGGCATCGAGAACGCCGTTTTCGCCGAGGACGTCCTGCTTGGCAAGGCAATCGTCAACCCCGGCCCCGTCGTCGTATGCGGCGGCGGCGAGGTAGGCGCCGAGACGGCCGACTTCATCGCCCAGTACCGCGACGACGTCACCGTGATCGAGATGCGCGGCGAGCTGTGCCTGGACATGATGCCCATCACCAAGGGCGCGTTCATGGAAATGATGCCCCGTTCTGGCGTCAAGTCTCACGTCAACGCAACCGTCAAGTGCATCGAGAGCGATGTAGAGGTCAACACCGACATCGCAAGTTGGAGCGGCGAGGCGGGCGCCGGTAGCCAGAACGCAACGGGCTTCGCCGTCGTCTATACCGATGCCCAGGGCGTCGAGCACAAGCTCCCCGCGGCGACGGTCGTCTCGGCATTCGGCTACAAGGCTTACAACCCGCTCGAGGAAATCGCCCGCAAGCACTGCGACAACGTGCAGGTAGTCGGCTGCGCCGTCAAGGCCGGTAACGCCGTCGTCGCCTCGCGCGAGGGTTACGAGGCGGGCCTGGCCATTTAGGGCCCAGATCCATTAACTTAGGTCCCCACTTCCTTACGGGAAGCAAGAACAACAAGGGAGGCAATCGTGCACACGATTGTCTCCCTTTCGTTTTTGGTGTCCGTAACTAACGTATGCACACCACCCGCAAACCTTTACAGCCCGCACTCAACCACCTGCGGCTGACCGGGAATACGGGAATAATTGAGCCGTTATCCCGGGTGGGAATGGGCTCGCTAATCAACCACGACGCTGCCGTTCTGCGTCACCGTCACGGTCATGTCGTCAGCTACGTAGCTCAAAAACTCCTCGCCCAGGCAGTCGATCACCGGCATGGGCGTGGCGTCGCCCAGCCACACGTCTTGCAGGATGGCGCCAGCAGCGGCCAGCGAGTCTATCTCCTCGCTAAACAGCAGGCACGCGGGCTGCCTGTCCATGGCCACGGCGCAGTACAGTACCAGGCCACCGGTGGTCGAACCTATGGTCGCGGGCAGGCACAGTGCCTTGCCGCGCATCTTCTTGCCGTACAGGTCGGGGTTGTTCTGGTCGCCACAGGTCGACTCCTTGTCGCCAAACTGCAACGCTTTCTGAAACGACGCGAGCGTGTTGAGCCCGCCGTAGCTCACGAGTGCCGTCGCGCTTACGGTCCCGGGCACCACCACACGCCCCGTAAACGTCTTTGTCATCATCGCGCTCCCTTCGTGAGGATGTCCAGAATCTCGTCGTCGGTGTAATAGCGCGCGCTCGAATACGTGCGCAGCTTGTTTGAGTTCGTGATCACGGGCATCTTCGCGCTCAGCGGGTTGTTCATATACATGAGCGGGCAGATGCTCGACACCACCACGCCCGCCGCATCCAGCACGCGCGCAGCCGGCGTGGTCGCAAAGCGCTTC
>DBGFLF010000134.1:0-4360 GCA_048528725.1 Collinsella sp. | reverse complement strand
GGGCTCAGACAGCAGGACGCGGCCGGCGCGGCCACAAGTGGGATTCAACCGCCGGCAACCTATTGCTTTCGATTGTCCTGCGTCCATGCGTTAATCCTGCGAAGTACTCTGGTCTTGCTGCCGTCAGCGGCCTAGCGGTGCTCGAGGCGCTCGAAAAACAGGGTCTTGCAAACGAGATTGGCCTCAAATGGCCCAACGACCTGGTCGCGCGTGGACGCAAACTCGGCGGCATTCTGGTCGAGGCCGCACGCGATAACGAAGGCAAACCTTTCGCCGTCTGTGGCATTGGTGTCAATGTGAACTATGCGCCCCAAGAGGTGCCCGATGGCGGCCTGCCGGCAATCGGTCTCTCGGACCTTAACGAGAACGTTCCTGCTGTCGACATGCTCCTCGATGAGGTCTATCACGCAGTTATAGACGCTGTAGATGCCTGGGCAGAACGCCTCAACGCCATGGAAGAAAACACCGGACCGCTCGCGCCCGTCCACGGCGAATATGTCGCTCACCTCAATTGGATTGGAAAGCACGTTATCGCCCGCTCCCCTGCCGGTGACGAGCTGGCGCGAGGCATCTTTAAAACGGTCGATGGCTTTGGTCGTGCGTGCATCGAAACAGAAGACGGCTTGCGATCCTTCCATTTTGAGGAGGCGTCATTGCGCCCCTTGAGTGAGTAGGTCGCCACAGCCAGCCGCTCGGCAGCCTTACCCGGCGATCCAAACCCATCATGCAAAACAAAAGAGCCCCGCTACCGTAATGGCAGCGGGGCCCTTTAAGCTATGAGGAATATCGCTTAGAGCTTGATGTCGATGTCGACGCCAGCGGGGAGGTCGAGACGCATGAGCGAATCAACGGTGCCCGAGGTGGGGTCGAGGATGTCGATGAGGCGCTTGTGGGTGCGCATCTCGAACTGCTCACGGGAGTCCTTGTTCACGTGCGGCGAGCGGATAACCGTGTACAGGTTGCGCTCGGTGGGCAGGGGGACAGGACCGGAAACGCGAGCGCCGGTCTTCTGAGCGGTCTCGACGATGAGCTTCGCGGACTGATCGACGACCTCGTGATCATAGCCCTTGAGGCGAATGCGGATCTTCTGGGTAGCCAACTTAAACCTCCAAAGAGTGCGAGAGATGTTCTCGCGGATTACGTAACAGGGAGCTCGAACTTAGGCGTTCTTGCTCATGACCTCGTCCACGATGGACTTGGGCGCGGGCTCATAAGAGTCGAACTGCATCGTGTAGGATGCACGGCCCTGGGTCTGGGAGCGAAGGTCGGTAGCGTAACCGAACATCTCGCCCAGCGGCACCTTGGCACGGATGAGCTTGCTGTTCTTGCGATCCTCCATGCCCTCGATCTTGCCGCGGCGACCGGAGAGGTTGCCCATAACGTCGCCCATGTACTGCTCGGGGGTCTCGACCTCGACAGCCATGATCGGCTCGAGCAGCTGCGGGTCGGACTTCTTGAGGGCGTCCTTGATAGCCATGGAACCGGCGATCTTGAAGGCGGCCTCGGAGGAGTCGACCTCGTGGTAAGAACCGTCGAACAGGGTGACCTTGACGTCGAGGACCGGGAAGCCGGCGATAACACCGGTGTTCAGGGCCTCCTGGATGCCCTTGTCGATGGACGGGATGTACTCCTTGGGGACGACGCCGCCGACGATAGCGTTGACGAACTCGTAGCCGAAGCCCTCCTCCATCTTCTCGAGCTTGATGACGGCGTGGCCGTACTGACCGCGACCACCGGACTGACGGACGAACTTGCCCTCAGCCTTCTCGACATCGTGACCAGCGGTCTCGCGGTAAGCAACCTGGGGCTTACCAACGTTAGCGTCAACCTTGAACTCACGGAGCAGACGGTCGACGATGATCTCGAGGTGCAGCTCACCCATGCCGGCGATGATGGTCTGGCCGGTCTCGTGGTTGGTGGACACCTGGAAGGTCGGGTCCTCCTCGGCGAGCTTGGTCAGAGCCAGGGACATCTTGTCCTGCTCGGCCTTGGTCTTGGGCTCGATGGCAACGTCGATAACGGGCTTAGCGAACTCGATCTTCTCGAGGACGATCTCCTTGCCCTCGGCGCACAGGGTGTCACCGGTGGTGGAGTTCTTGAAGCCGACGCAAGCGACGATGTCGCCGGCGGCAGCGTCGTCACGGTCGATACGCTCGGCGGCGTTCATCTCGAGGATGCGGCCGAGGCGCTCGCGCTGACCGTTGGAAGCGTTGACAACGTAGGAGCCGGACTCGGCGCGGCCGGAGTAAACGCGGACGTAGGTGAGCTTACCGACGAACGGGTCGGTCATGATCTTGAAGACCAGGCCGGAGAAGGGCTCGTCGAAGGAAGGATGACGCTCGATCTCCTCGCCGGTGTCCGGATCGGTACCGGTGACGGCCTCGACGTCGAGCGGGCTGGGCAGGTAGTCGACGACAGCGTCGAGCAGCTCCTGAACGCCCTTGTTCTTGTAGGCGGAGCCCACGAAGACGAGGTTGAGCTCGTTGGCCAGAACGCCCTTACGCAGAGCAGCCTTGAGCTCCTCGACGGTGAAGTCCTCCTCCATGAGGATCTTCTCCATGAGCTCGTCATCAAAGCTGGCAGCAGCGTCGAGGAGCTCCTCGCGCTTGGTGGCAGCGATGTCGGCGAACTCAGCCGGGATCTCGTCCATCGGCTCGGGGTAGGTCATGCCCTTGTCGTCGGCCTTGAAGTCCCATGCGGTCATGGTGACCAGGTCGATGACGCCCCAGAAGTTGTCCTCGGCGCCCATCGGGACCTGAGCGGCCACGGCGTTAGCGTCGAGACGATCCTTCATGGTCTCGATAGCGTTGAAGAAGTCAGCGCCCACGCGGTCATACTTGTTGATGAAGGCGATGCGGGGGACGTTGAAGGTAGAAGCCTGACGCCAAACGGTCTCAGACTGGGGCTGAACGCCGGCAACGGCGTCGAAGACGGCGACAGCGCCATCGAGGACGCGCAGGCAGCGCTCAACCTCGGCGGTGAAGTCAACGTGGCCCGGGGTGTCGATGATCTGGATGCGGTAGTCCTTACCGTCCTTGTTCCAGAAGCACGTGGTAGCAGCGGAGGTAATGGTTACGCCGCGCTCCTGCTCCTGAACCATCCAGTCCATGGTGGCAGCGCCCTCATGGACCTCACCGATCTTGTGGGTCTTACCGGTGTAGTAAAGAATACGCTCGGTCGTGGTGGTCTTACCAGCATCGATGTGGGCCATGATGCCGATGTTACGGGTATCGGAAAGCTTGTACTTAGGCTTAGCCATGTTAGTTCCTTACCTTAACTTACCAACGATAGTGAGAGAACGCGCGGTTGGCCTCGGCCATCTTGAAGACGTCCTCACGCTTCTTGACGGAAGCGCCCAGGCCGTTGGAAGCGTCGAGGATCTCGTTGGCGAGACGCTCGGCCATGGTCTTCTCCTTGCGAGCGCGGGAGAAGTTGACAATCCAGCGGATGCCCAGAGCGGTGGAACGACGGGAGTTGACCTCCATCGGGACCTGATAGGTAGCGCCACCGACACGCTTGGGCTTAACCTCGAGCGTGGGCTTGACGTTGTCCATAGCCTTCTTGAAGGTAGCGAGAGCGTCGCCACCCTCGGACTTCTCGGCAACGATCTCGAAAGCGGTGTAAACGATGCGCTCAGCGGTGGCCTTCTTGCCGTCAAGAAGGACCTTGTTGATGAGCTGAGTCACCAGGCGGTTGTTGTAAACGGCGTCAGGCTGAACCTCACGACGATTAGCTGCTGCACGACGCGGCATGTGAAATCTCCTTAAGTGTCTACCGTGCGGCGCTTAGGCGGCACACGGCGAAAGTATCAAAACGTTATCTGGCTTATTTAGCCTTGGGGCGCTTAGCACCGTACTTGGAACGGGCCTGCATACGGTTCTGGACCGGAGCAGCGTCGTAGGCGCCACGGATGACGTGATAACGGACACCAGGGAGGTCACGGACACGACCGCCGCGGACGAGCACGATGGAGTGCTCCTGCAGGTTGTGGCCCTCACCCGGGATGTAAGCAGTAACTTCGATGCCGTTGACGAGGCGAACACGGGCAACCTTACGAAGAGCCGAGTTCGGCTTCTTGGGGCTCGTGGTGAAGACGCGGGTGCACACGCCGCGCTTCTGGGAGTTGTGCTGCAGAGCAGCGTTCTTGGACTTCTTGGGCACGGAACGACGGCCCTGGCGAACCAGCTGGTTAATAGTAGGCAAAGCGTACTCCTTCTCGAATGATTCCAGCTTTCTGTAAAGTGCAACGGCTTGAATCGAGGGGTCAGCATCCCCCTACGAAACACGCAGTTCGATAGGATACGTGGCGTTAGCTGTGCCGTCAACAGACCACGCCACCGGGCGTATCCTAAAATAGCCA